>NZ_JBQEOE010000001.1:0-35786 GCF_052045105.1 Lysobacter sp. 22409
ATGCAGGATGCCGCCGTGGCGGCTGAAGAGCGACGCTAACGCGCCACGGGCGCGTGTCGCTCTGAAGGCCGATAGCCGTGAGGCTATCGGCCGGTCTTCCGCTCGGTCAATTGCTGCTCAAGCCGCCTTGCGTGCCGCCAACTGGCGCAGCACGTAATGCAGGATGCCGCCGTGGCGGCTGAAGAGCGACGCTAACGCGCCACGGGCGCGTGTCGCTCTGAAGGCCGATAGCCGTGGGGCTATCGGCGGGTCTTCCGCTCGGTCAATTGCTGCTCAAGCCGCCTTGCGCGCAGCCAACTGGCGCAGCACGTAATGCAGGATGCCGCCGTGGCGGAAGTACTCGACTTCCTTCGGCGTCAGCAGCAGCACCTTGACCTCGATCGTCTTGTGGCTGCCGTCGGCCTTCTTGGCGACCAGGGTGGCGGTCTTGGCCGCGCCGTCGTCGAGACCGACCACGTCGATCACTTCCGAACCGTCCAGACCGTGGCTCTGCGCGTTCTCGCCGTCCTTGAACTGCAGCGGCAGCACGCCCATGCCGACCAGGTTGGAGCGGTGGATGCGCTCGAAGCTCTCGGCGATCACCGCCTTGACCCCGAGCAGGTTGGTGCCCTTGGCGGCCCAGTCGCGCGAGGAGCCGGTGCCGTATTCCTTGCCGGCGAACACCACCAGCGGCACGCCGTCGGCCTTGTACTTCATCGCCGCGTCGTAGATCGCCAGCTTCTCGCCCTGTGAAGGCCGGCCGTCACCGCCGTCCTTGGAAAAATACAGCGTGTTGCCGCCTTCCTCGCCGCCGAACATCAGGTTCTTGATGCGGATGTTGGCGAAGGTGCCGCGCACCATCACGTCGTCGTTGCCGCGACGCGAGCCGTAGCTGTTGAAGTCGGCCGGTTGCACGCCGCGCGCGATCAGGAAGCGGCCGGCGGGCGAGTCTTTCTTGATGTTGCCGGCGGGCGAGATGTGGTCGGTGGTGATCGAGTCGCCGAACAGGCCCATCACGCGCGCGCCGCGGACGTCGTCGATGTTGCCGACCTGCATGGTCATGCCGTCGAAGTAGGGCGGGTTCTTGATGTAGGTCGAGTCCTCGTCCCACTGGAAGGACTCGCCGTCGGGCGAGGCGATCTGGTTCCAACGCGTGTCGCCCTTGAACACGTCGGCGTAGTTTTGCGCGAACAGTTCCGGGCCGACGGTGGCGGCGATCATGTCGCCGATTTCCTTGTTGCTCGGCCAGATGTCGCGCAGGTAGACGTCCTGGCCGTCGGCGCCCTTGCCGATCGGCTCTTTGGTCAGGTCGATGTTGACCGTGCCGGCGATCGCATAGGCCACCACCAGCGGCGGCGAGGCCAGGTAGTTGGCTTTCACTTCCGGATGCACGCGGCCTTCGAAGTTGCGGTTGCCCGACAGCACCGAGGCGACCACGAGTTCGTTCTCGGCGATGCCCTTGGAGACTTCGTCCGGCAGCGGGCCCGAGTTGCCGATGCAGGTGGTGCAGCCGTAGCCGACCACGTAGAAACCGAGCTTTTCCAGGTCGGCGAGCACGCCGGCCTTGCGCAGGTAGTCGGTGACTACCAGCGAGCCCGGGCCGAGCGAGGTCTTGACCCAGGGCTTGGACTTCAGGCCCAGGCGAGCGGCGTTGCGCGCGAGCAGGCCGGCGCCGAGCATCACCGCCGGGTTGGAGGTGTTGGTGCAGGAGGTGATCGCGGCGATCACCACCGAGCCGTCGGACAGGTCGGCGTCCTGGTCGTGGATGCGGATCTTCGACACCGGCTTGGCGGCGAGGTGATCGGCCTGGGCCTGGGCGCCGCCTTCGCTCTTGAGCTCGTCGACCGCGCAGCCGAGCTTGGCGTTGCCGCCGTTGTTCGACTTACGGTTGGCGATCAGCGGGCCGAGGTTGTCGTTGAAATTGGTGTGCACGTGTTCGAGCAGGACGCGGTCCTGAGGACGCTTCGGGCCGGCCATCGACGGACGCACCTCGCCGAGGTCGAGTTCGAGCGTGGCCGAATAGGTCGCATGCGGCTGGCCGGGTTCGTGCCACAGGCCTTGGGCCTTGGCATAGGCTTCGACCAGCGCGATCTGCTCTTCCGAGCGGCCGGACAGACGCAGGTAGGTCACCGCTTCGGCGTCGATCGGGAAGATGCCGCAGGTCGCGCCGTACTCGGGCGCCATGTTGGCGATGGTCGCGCGGTCGGCCAGCGGCAGGTGTTGCAGGCCGTCGCCGAAGAACTCGACGAACTTGCCGACCACGCCGTGCTTGCGCAGCATCTGGGTCACGGTCAGGACCAGGTCGGTCGCGGTCGCGCCTTCCGGCAACTGGCCGGTCAGCTTGAAGCCGACCACCTGCGGAATCAGCATCGAGGAGGGCTGGCCGAGCATCGCCGCCTCGGCTTCGATGCCGCCGACGCCCCAGCCGAGCACGCCGATGCCGTTGATCATGGTGGTGTGGCTGTCGGTGCCGAACACGGTGTCTGGGAAGGCCTGCAGGTCGCCGTCGACCTCGCGGCCCATGACCACGCGGGCCAGGTTCTCCAGGTTGACCTGGTGGACGATGCCGGTGTTCGGCGGCACCACCTTGAAGTTCTCGAACGACTTCTGGCCCCAGCGCAGGAAGCTGTAGCGTTCCATGTTGCGCTGGAACTCGATCTTGCCGTTCAGGTCCAGCGCCTCGGGGCTGCCGAACACGTCGACCTGGACCGAGTGGTCGATGACCAGCTCGGAGGGGATCAGCGGGTTGATCTGGCGGGCGTTGCCGCCGAGCCGGCCGACCGCGTCGCGCATCGCCGCGAGGTCGACCACGCAGGGCACGCCGGTGAAGTCCTGCAGGACCACGCGCGCCGGCATGAAGGCGATCTCGGTGTCGGGCTCGCGGGTGGCGTCCCACTGCGCGACGGCCTCGATGTGGTCCTTGCCGACCGTGGCGCCGCCGTCTTCGTGGCGCAGCAGGTTTTCGAGCAGGATCTTCATCGAGTAGGGCAGGCGGCTGATGTCGTAGCGCTCGCCCAAGGCCGGCAGGCTGAAATAGGTGTAGTCGCGGCCGTTGACGGAAAGCTTGCGGCGGGTCGAATAGGAGTCGGGCATGTCGGTGGAGCTCCTTTGGTACGGCTGGCGTGCCGCTGGGGCGGCACGGAGGCTGGCGCGCCTGGGGGTATGGGCGCGGTGGCTGGCGATGGCGCCGATTATCGCTTTATCGGGTTCAGGAAGCGTGCAGACCATGGTCGCAAGCGCGCTACAGCGTTCCACCCCAAGCGTATGGACGGATCGCGCAAAGCCTTGCGCGGCGAGGGGCCGGCACACCCTCCGCGTTGCCGCGAAAGCCCTTTGAAGGCAAAATACGCGGTCGAGGCCGTGCCCTTCGTGGGCGCCCGCGGCCTTGCCTCCCAGCAACTCGCCACCAGCAACTCGCCACGTAAGTCCGAACGCGCCGGTCGCGGCGGCGGACCCACGCAGCCAGTGCCACGTCTTTACCGCTTCACTCCGACGGGAATCTCCATGCTCTCCAGCTATCGCCAACACGTTGCCGAGCGCGCCGCGCTGGGCATTCCGCCGCTGCCCCTGACCGCCCAGCAGACCGCCGAGGTCATCGAGCTGCTGAAAGCGCCGCCGGCGGGCGAGGGAGAGTTCCTGCTCGACCTGATCACCCAGCGCGTGCCGGCGGGCGTCGACGACGCCGCCAAGGTCAAGGCCTCGTACCTTGCCGCGGTCGCCTTCGGCACCGAGAAGAACGCGCTGATCAGCCGCGAACGCGCGACCGAACTGCTCGGCACCATGCTCGGCGGCTACAACATCCATCCGCTGGTCGAACTGCTCGACGACGCACAGGTCGGCACCATCGCCGCCGAAGCGTTGAAGAAGACCCTGCTGATGTTCGACGCCTTCCACGACGTCCAGGACAAGGCCGAGGCCGGCAATGCCAACGCCAAGTCGGTGCTGCAGAGCTGGGCCGACGCGGAATGGTTCACCAGCCGTCCGGAAGTGCCGGAAAGCCTGACCATCACCGTGTTCAAGGTGACCGGCGAGACCAATACCGACGACCTGTCGCCGGCGCCCGACGCGACCACGCGCCCGGACATCCCGATGCACGCCCTGGCGATGCTCAAGAACGCCCGCGACGGCATCGTGCCGGAAGAAGACGGCAAGCGCGGCCCGATCGCCTTCATCGAATCGCTGAAGGACAAGGGCCACCTGGTCGCCTACGTCGGCGACGTGGTCGGTACCGGTTCGAGCCGCAAGTCGGCCACCAACTCGGTGCTGTGGTTCACCGGCGAAGACATCCCCTTCATCCCGAACAAGCGCTTCGGCGGCGTGTGCCTGGGTTCGAAGATCGCGCCGATCTTCTACAACACCATGGAAGACGCCGGCGCGTTGCCGATCGAACTCGACGTGTCGCAGATGAACATGGGCGACGTGGTCGAGCTGCGTCCCTACGACGGCAAGGCCATCAAGGACGGCCAGGTCATCGCCGAGTTCGCGCTCAAGTCCGACGTGCTGCTCGATGAAGTGCGCGCCGGCGGCCGCATCCCGCTGATCGTCGGCCGCGGCCTCACCGCCAAGGCGCGCGAAGCGCTGGGCCTGCCTGCCTCGACCCTGTTCCGCCTGCCGCAGAACCCGGCCGACACCGGCAAGGGCTATTCGCTGGCGCAGAAGATGGTCGGCCGCGCCTGCGGTCTGCCGGAAGGCGAAGGCGTGCGCCCGGGCACCTATTGCGAGCCGAAGATGACCTCGGTGGGTTCGCAGGACACCACCGGCCCGATGACCCGCGACGAGCTCAAGGACCTGGCCTGCCTCGGCTTCTCGGCCGACCTGGTGATGCAGTCGTTCTGCCACACCGCGGCCTATCCGAAGCCGGTCGACGTCAAGACCCACCACACCCTGCCGGAGTTCATCTCCAACCGCGGCGGCATCTCGCTGCGCCCGGGCGATGGCGTGATCCACAGCTGGCTCAACCGCATGCTGATGCCCGACACCGTCGGCACCGGCGGCGACTCGCACACCCGCTTCCCGGTCGGCATCTCGTTCCCGGCCGGCTCCGGCCTGGTCGCGTTCGCCGCGGCCACCGGCGTCATGCCGCTGGACATGCCGGAATCGGTGCTGGTGCGCTTCAAGGGCGAAATGCAGCCCGGCGTGACCCTGCGTGACCTGGTCAACGCGATTCCGTTGGCTGCGATCAAGTCCGGCCTGCTGACCGTCGCCAAGCAGGGCAAGAAGAACATCTTCTCCGGCCGCATCCTCGAGATCGAAGGCCTGCCGCAGTTGAAGGTCGAGCAGGCGTTCGAGCTGTCCGACGCCTCGGCCGAACGTTCGGCCGCCGGCTGCACGGTCAAGCTCGACAAGGAACCGATCATCGAATACCTCACCAGCAACATCACGCTGCTGAAGTGGATGATCGCCGAGGGCTACGCCGATCCGCGTTCGCTCGCCCGCCGCATCAAGGCGATGGAAGGCTGGCTGGCCAACCCGCAGCTGCTGGAAGGCGATGCCGATGCCGACTACGCCGCGGTGATCGAGATCGATCTGAACCAGATCGTCGAGCCGATCGTGGCGTGCCCGAACGACCCCGACGACGTCAAGACGCTGTCGGACGTGGCCGGCGCGGTCATCGACGAAGTCTTCATCGGTTCGTGCATGACGAATATTGGTCATTTCCGGGCTGCGGCCAAGCTGCTCGAAGGCAAGCGCGACATTCCGACCCGCCTGTGGGTCGCGCCGCCGACCAAGATGGACGCGTCCGAGCTGACCAAGGAAGGCCATTACGGCACCTTCGGCACCGCCGGCGCGCGCATGGAAATGCCGGGCTGCTCGCTGTGCATGGGCAACCAGGCGCAGGCGCGCGAAGGCGCGACCGTGTTCTCGACCAGCACCCGCAACTTCCCGAACCGTCTCGGCCGCAACACCAACGTCTACCTGGGCTCGGCGGAACTGGCGGCGATCTGCTCGCGCCTGGGCCGCATCCCAACCCGCGAGGAGTACATGGCGGACGTCGGCGTGCTCAAGGCCGACGGCGACAAGATCTACCGCTACATGAACTTCGATCAGATCGAAGACTACAAGACGGTCGCCGACACGGTGGCCGCGGCCTGATCGGCCGGCGGTAAACCGAGAAACGAAAAACCCCGGCTCAGGCCGGGGTTTTTTGTTGGGCGCGGCCGGCACGGTTCAAACCGCATGCGACGCATCTGCCCCTGCAGGAGCGGCGTAAGCCGCGACAAGCGAAGCGATGTCATCACCCGCACGACGCGGCAATCGGAATGAGGTTGTGGCTCGTGCAGCTCCTCCAAGGACAGGTTCCGCTGCAAGCAGACCCGCGCAGCCAGGGGTAGGAGCGGCGCAAGCCGCGACAGGCGAAGCGATGGACCCGACCCGCACGATGCGACAACCGGACCTAGGTCGCGGCTCGCGCCGCTCCTGCAAGGGCAGGTTCCGCCGCAAGCAGACCCGCGTCGCCAAGGGTAGGAGCGGCGCAAGCCGCGACAGGCGAAGCGATGGCCCCGACCCGCACGACGCGGCAACCGGAACGAGGTCGCGGCTCGCGCCGCTCCTACAGGGGAAGGTTTCGCCGCAGGAGACCCGTCCTCAGCCCAAACGCGCTTCGATCGCGTCGACCATGGCGCGGCGGCGCAGCAGGAAATCCCAATAGCTGCCGCCGAGCTGGCGCCACAGCACCGCCGAACGCACCGCGGCCAGCAGGGCGGCGCGGACTTCGGCGACCACGCCGGGTTGGCCGAGGTAATGCGGGTTGCCCTGGACCAGCACCCGCGGGCGCAGGTGGCTCAGGGTCTCGGCGTACAGGCTGCCGAGGGCGGCGATGACGTCGGGGTGGCTGCTGCCGAGGCGGCCGGCGGCGGTGGCCTGGCCGTGGATGCCGCGCAGGACCTTCTCGGTCATGGCGGCGTCGCGGACGAAGCGGCGCTCCAGTTGCAGCACGGCCAGGGCCAGCCGCGGCAGGTGCTCGTCGTTGGCGCGGTTGACGAAATAGTCCTGCAGCAGCACCAGGCCCGGGCGCAGGTTCGCCAGGCCGCCGTAGACGGCCGCCGGGGTCGAGGCGTCGATGCGGAACACCGAGTCCAGGGCGGTGTCGAGCACGGAGGCGTTGGCCTGGCCGGTGTCGGCGATGCGCCGCACCTGGCCCAAGGCCTGGGCCAGGCCGGCGAGTGCGAGTACGCGTTCGGAGAGGTCGGCCATTACGTAGTGGGTTCCTTGGGGGGCAGGGGGGCGGCGCAATCGGGTGCATCGGTGGCGGCGATCACCGCGCCACCCAGGCAAACCTCGCCGTCGTACAGCACCAGCGACTGGCCGGGCGTGACCGCGCGCTGGGATTGGGCGAAACGGACTTCCAAGCTGCCGTCATCGCGCACCGAGACTTCGCAGTCCTGGTCGGGTTGGCGGTAACGGGTCTGGGCGCTGCAGACGAAGCGGGCGGCCGGCGGCTGGCCGGCGATCCAATGGGCGGTTTCAGACCACAGGGTCTGCGAATGCAGCCAGGGGCTGTCGCTGCCCTGGTCGACGTACAGCACGTTGGTCGCGACGTCCTTGCCGACCACGTACCAGGGCGCCGGCTCGAAGCCGCGCACGCCGCCGATGTTGAGGCCTTCGCGCTGGCCGAGGGTGAAATAGAACACGCCCGGATGGCGGCCGACGACCTGGCCGGCCGGGGTGCGGATCTCGCCTTCGCGCGCCGGCAGGTAGCGCGACAGGAACTCGCGGAAATCGCGTTCGCCGATGAAGCAAATGCCGGTCGAGTCCTTCTTGGCCGCGGTCGGCAGTTGCGCCGCGCGCGCCATCTCGCGCACGTCGCGCTTGAGCAGGTCGCCGAGCGGGAAACGCGTGGCCGACAGCTGCGCCTGGCCGAGCTGGTGCAGGAAATAGCTCTGGTCCTTGCTGCGGTCGACCGCCCGCAGCAGGCGGAAGCCGGCCCCGGCCTTATCGACGCGGGCGTAATGGCCGGTCGCTATGAACTCCGCGCCGAGCTCGCGCGCAGCGTCGAGGAAATGCTTGAACTTGATCTCGCGGTTGCACAGCACGTCCGGGTTCGGGGTGCGGCCGGCGGCGTATTCGGCGAGGAAGTGCTCGAACACCCCGGCCCAGTACTCGCCGGAGAAATCGCGGAAATGGATCGGCAGGCCGAGCCGGCCGGACACCGCGACCGCGTCGCGGCGGTCGTACTCGGCGCGGCAGTCGCCGCTGCCGTCGTCGGCCCAGTTCTGCATGAAGAGGCCGGCGATCGGCTCGCCGGCGTCGCGCAGGCGCAGGGCGGCGACCGAGGAATCGACCCCGCCCGACATACCCACGATGGTGCGTACCGATACGGCCATGAGGATCAGACCGGGTCGGGCGAGACCATTTGCTGCAGCAGATCCAGCGAATGGCGGCGTCCACCGAGGTAGTCGGCGACCACGCGCCAGACCAGCGGACTGCGGTGCTCGGGCGCGCGCGCCTGCAACTCGGCCGGGCTCATCCACAGGGCCTGGACGATGCCTTCGTCGAGGCTCCGGCCGGGGTCGTGGCGGACCGGTTCGGCGGCGAAGGCGAAGCGCAGGTAGTGGCGGCCGCCGGCGCCGTCCTCCTGCAGCGGCGCCTTCCACTGGTAGGCGCCGACGAAGGCGGTCAGGCGCACGTCCCAGCCGGTCTCCTCGCGGGTCTCGCGCAGGGCGGCGTCGATCAGGCTCTCGTCCGGCTCCAGGTGCCCGGCCGGCTGGTTGATCACCAGGCGCCCGCCGACCGATTCCTCGACCATCAGCAGGCGGCCGCCGTCGACCACGATGGTGGCGACGGTCACATCGGGTTGCCAGAAACGGCCTTCGCGGTAGCTCACGTCAGAATTCGTCCTGGCCGGGGGTAAGTTGCGATTCCATCTCGTCGGCCGCGCGGACCACATAGTCGATCGCATCGTCGAGGTCTTCCTGGCTCGCGTCGGCGTCCAGTTTGACCACGAACACGGCCACCGAGTCCTGTTTGACCCAGCCGCCCATCTTGCTGAGCTGGCTGTCCTCGAGCAGGCGGTTGGCGACCTCGGCCGGGAAGTCCTTGTCCGAGGTGCGGTAGCCCGGCGACCAGACCTCGCGGACCTGCAGCTTGCCGTAGCGCTCGGTGTGCGAGATCACATAGGCCATCTGGCTGCGGTCCTCGTCGAGGCCGAAGGTCAGGGTGTAGTCGCCGTCCTTGTCGACTTCGTACTTGTAGCCCAGGGCGTCGAGCTGCTTGCCGATGCGCGGGTCGGCGGACTTGGCGGCGGCTTCGGCCTTGGCTGCGGCCGGCTCGGCCTTGGCCGGGGCGCTCTTGAGCGAGGCGGCGTCCGCCTTCGTCGTCGGCGCGGCCGTCGCCAGGACGGGCAGCAGCGAGAACAGCAGGGCAGGCAGGTAACGTGGCAGGCGCATGAGGGTCCTTGAATTTCGCGGTGCCGGCGCAACCTTGACCGGCGGCTCCGACCAAGATGGCGGCGCTGCGGCATTTTGCAATGCGGCCGGGCATGCGTCCATGTCGCACGGCGGCCGCATCCACGGCGGGACGGGGCAGGGGTTTATAATCGCGCAATGGCAAAACAGACCGAACAAGAACACAGTCATGGCGTATTGGTGGAAACCGGCAAGCCCGAAGTCGCGCGGCCGCCGCTGTATTCCGTACTCCTGCTAAACGACGACTACACCCCGATGGACTTCGTGGTCGAGGTCCTGATGCGCTTTTTCCCGATGAACGTCGAAAAAGCCACCCAGATCATGCTCCATGTCCATACCCGCGGCCGCGGCGTATGCGGCGTCTTCACACGCGAGGTCGCCGAGTCCAAGGTTGCACAGGTGAACGAATTTTCAAGACTTCACCAACACCCCTTGCTGTGTACGATGGAAAAGGCCTAAAAGGTAGTTGTCGCACCCGTTGGGGCGGGGCATGGAAAAGCCGGCGAGCGCCCCCACGTAGCGTGCATACGTCCTGGAGGCTCCGCCCCATGTTCAGCAAGGATCTCGAATACAGCATCGGCCAGTGCTACAAGCGCGCCCGCGAGGCGCGCCACGAGTACATGACGGTCGAACACCTGCTGCTCGCACTACTCGACAACCCGTCCGCCGAGGCCGTCCTCAAGGCGACCAACGCCGACTTCGCGCGTCTGCGCAGCGACCTCGAACAGGCCATCGCGACCTCGGTCCAGGTGCTGCCCGACGACGTCGACCGCGATACCCAGCCCACTTTGGGTTTCCAGCGTGTGCTACAGCGCGCTGTCTATCACGTGCAGTCCTCCGGCAAGAAGGAGGTCACCGGCGCCAACGTGCTGGTCGCCATCTTCGGCGAGAAGGATTCGCACGCGGTCTACTTCCTCAATCAGCAGGACGTGGCCCGCCTCGACGTGGTCAATTACCTGTCGCACGGCATCGTCAAGCACAACGCCGAAGACAGCCACGGCCACCACGAGGAAAGCGAATCCAAGCCGGCCGAAGGCCCGGAGAGCGAAGGCAAGTCCGACGCCCTGGCCGAGTTCGCCAGCAACCTCAACCAGTTGGCCCGCGAGGGCAAGATCGACCCGCTGGTCGGTCGCGGCGACGAGGTCGAGCGCACCATCCAGGTGCTGTGCCGCCGGCGCAAGAACAACCCGCTCTACGTCGGCGAGGCCGGCGTCGGCAAGACCGCGATCGCCGAAGGCCTGGCCAAGCGCATCGTCGACGGCGACGTGCCCGAAGTGCTGCGCAACGCCACCATCTTCGCCCTCGACCTCGGCGCCCTGGTCGCCGGCACCAAGTACCGCGGCGACTTCGAGAAGCGCCTCAAGGCGGTACTGGCCCAGCTCAAGAAGCAGCCCGAGGCGATCCTGTTCGTCGACGAGATCCACACCATCATCGGCGCCGGTTCGGCCAGCGGCGGCACCATGGACGCCAGCAACCTGATCAAGCCGGCCTTGTCCTCGGGCGAACTGCGCTGCATCGGTTCGACCACGTTCCAGGAATACCGCGGCATCTTCGAGAAGGACCGCGCGCTGGCGCGGCGCTTCCAGAAGATCGACATCGTCGAGCCGACCGTCGGCGAGACCTACGAGATCCTGCAGGGCCTCAAGCCCAAATACGAATCTCATCACGGCGTGACCTATGCCGACGAAGCCTTGCAGGCCGCGGTCGACCTGTCGGTCAAGCACATCGGCGACCGCCTGCTGCCGGACAAGGCCATCGACGTCATCGACGAAGCCGGTGCGCGCCAGCGTCTGTTGCCGGAGAACGTGCGCAAGCAGCTGATCGACATCGAAGAGATCGAGATGATCGTGGCCAAGATGGCGCGCATCCCGACCAAGCAGGTCTCGGCCAGCGACAAGGACGTGCTGCGCAACCTCGAACGCAACCTCAAGATGGTCATCTTCGGCCAGGACGCGGCGATCGAGACCCTGGCCTCGGCGATCAAGCTGGCGCGCTCGGGGCTTGGCAACCCGGACAAGCCGATCGGTAACTTCCTGTTCGCCGGCCCGACCGGCGTCGGCAAGACCGAGGTCACCAAGCAGCTCGCGCTGCAGCTCGGCATCGAGCTGGTCCGCTTCGACATGTCCGAGTACATGGAGCCGCATTCGGTCAGCCGCCTGATCGGCGCGCCTCCGGGCTACGTCGGTTTCGACCAGGGCGGCCTGCTGACCGAGAAAATCGTCAAAACCCCGCACTGCGTGCTGTTGCTCGATGAGGTCGAGAAGGCGCATCCGGACATCTTCAACATCCTGTTGCAGGTCATGGACCGCGGCACGCTCACCGACACCAACGGTCGCGAGGCCAACTTCAAGAACGTGGTGCTGGTGATGACGACCAACGCCGGCGCGGCCCAGGCCTCGCGGCGCTCGATCGGCTTCACCAAGCAGGACCATTCGACCGATGCGATGGAAGTGATCCGCAAGGGCTTCAGCCCGGAATTCCGCAACCGCCTCGATGCGGTGGTGCAGTTCCAGGCGCTGGGCTTCGATCACATCCTGCGCGTGGTCGACAAGTTCCTGATCGAACTGGAAGCGCAGTTGCACGAGAAGAACGTGACCTTGACCGCGACGCCGACCGCACGCGATTGGCTGGCCCAGCACGGTTTCGACCCGCAGATGGGCGCACGTCCGATGGCGCGTGTGATCCAGGACAAGATCAAGCGTCCGCTCGCCGACGAGCTGTTGTTCGGCAAATTGGTCGGTGGCGGCCGGGTCACCATCGACGTGCGCGACGACGAGCTGATCGTCGACGCCCATGCCGAGCCGGAGCGTTTGCTGCCGGTTACGGTCTGACCGCGCAAGCGGTGAGGGCATAAAAAAGGCGGCCTTCGGGCCGCCTTTTCGTTTCTGCCTGTTGGCGAACGCCGGTCAGCGCACGCGGCGGTAGCTCTGGTAGGCGGTCTCGTCGATCTTCTCGACCGACTCGATGTCGCAGAAATCGCGCTGGGTCTTGACCCGGGTGCCGCTGGGGCAGACACGGCCCTTGGTCTTTTCGGCGGTCACTACGAGCTTCGGCGTGAAGCTCAGGTCGTAGCAACCCTTGCGTACGTTCAAACGGTAGTAATTGTCGGCATCCTTGACCAGGACGGCCTTCTCTCCGACACGCGACAACTGGGCCTCGGCGCCGAGATCGACGCAGGCGTCGATCGGATCCGCGAACGCGACGGTCGCGGAAAGGCAGAGCAGGGTGGCCAGAGCGGTCCTTGATAGCGGCAACATGGGGGCGTCCTAATTGAGCGAGCTCGGATTGAGCTGAGGCAAAGTTAGTCGCGTGGCGCCGCGCGCGAATCTGGAAGAAGTCGCTGTGACCTTCGTCACGGCATGACGTTTGGCATAAACGTTTTCGCCGCTTCGTGCATCCACGTGTGTTTGTGCTTCCTTTTCGATGGGCCGACGCAGCCGGCAAGCGCTGCGTAGTTTCGCCATGCTCGTGTCGCGATCTGTGAGGCCGCATCGCACAATTGCCGCAGTGCAGCTCGATCGCGCAATGGACCCGATGCTAGCGTCGCTTGGCAACATCTGCACGTTGCACTACACGCGCCTCGTCGCGTCGTCGTCCGCCATCGAAGTCCGTTCTCGGATTTCGCTGGGGATTCGCAGCAAGCGCCCATGGACGGCGAGCGCCGACGAATCTTCGTCGACTCAAGGAAGGAGTACTCATGAAGCTTCGCAAGTTCTCTCTCGCGGCCGTCGCCGCTTTCGCCTTCGGTTTTTCGGCTTGGGCCGTGGCGGGCATCTGGCCGGGTCCGTGCCAGGTGTGCCGCAACGCTTACCAGGCTTGCCAACTCGATCCCGATGCCGAGTGCGAAGCCGAATTCAGCCGTTGCCTGATCCAGGCCGGCTGCCCGCTGGAGTAGTCGCTCCGCTGCCCGTTTTATTTCACGCCGGTCGCAGCGGCAGCGATAGCTATGTCCGCGAGGCTGCGAGCCGGCGCCAAGACCACCGTCGTCCCATCCCGAAGGAAAGGAGCTCACTCATGCAACTGCGTCGTTTTTCGCTGGCCGCGATGGCCGCCTTCGCGTTCGCCAGCGCCGCATCGCTGACCGCGACCGCGGCCGATCCCTGCGATGGCTGCTGGCGCACCTACAACAAGTGCATCGAGGTCGGCAGCGACCCGGGCTACTGCGAGTACAGGGTCACACAATGCCTGGCGCGCTACGGCTGCCCGGCACCGCCGTTCTAGGTTCCAAGGGTAGGCTTGCCGGTCTGGGCGAGGGCGCTCGCCATGGAGGCGGGCGGCGGCGTAGCCGGCCGCCATGGCCGCGTAAGCAAGCAGGGCCTTAGCGAGGCCTCGCCGGCAAATCCGAGGCATGAAAAAGGCGGCCAATGCCGCCTTTTTTCAATAACTTACCGCGATTATTTCATGCGGTAGGTGATGCGACCCTTGGTGAGATCGTAGGGCGTCATTTCGACCTTGACCTTGTCGCCGGTCAGGATGCGAATGTAGTTCTTGCGCATGCGACCCGAGATATGGGCAATGATCTCGTGCCCGTTTTCGAGACGCACGCGGAACATGGTGTTCGGAAGAGTTTCCGCCACCGTGCCCTCGAATTCGATCACGTCATCTTTTGCCATGTGTTTCCTAGGGAGTCGCGAAAAGCGGGCGTCGCGCGCCCGCGAAGCCGCACATTCTGCCACGCCGGCGGCCTGGTAGCAAAAATCCGTTAATCGCGCCGCCGGCTGGGACTGGCGCCGGCAGCAAGACCGCTCGCGCTAGCGTTCCGCCAGGCGCGAGGCCGGCCAGTCGCCGAAGCGCTCGGTCCAGGGCCCGGCCGGTTCGGCGATGGCGGTGAGCGCCGCGACCTCGGCCAGGAAGGCTGCGCGCGGCATCGATCCGGCGCCGAGGCTGAGCAGGTGCGGGTTCTCGACCTGGCCGTCGAGCAGCGGCCAGCCCCATTCGTGCAGGCGATGGGCCAGCGCCGCGAGCGCGACCTTGGAGCCGCCGGAGCGGGCGCTGAACATGCTTTCGCCGAAGAACATGCGCCCGATCGCGACCCCGTAGATGCCGCCGGCCAGGCGTTCGCCGTCGTAGACCTCGACCGAATGGGCGTGGCCGAGCTCGTGCAGGCGCTGGTAGGCGGCGAGCATGTCCTCGGTGATCCAGGTGCCGTCCTGGTGCGGGCGCGGCGCCCGCGCGCAGGCGGCGATGACCTCGGCGAAGGCGGTGTCGGCGCGCACCGTCCAGTTGCAATGGCGCAGGCTGCGACGGAATTTCGACGGCAACCGCACGCCGTCGGTGCGGAACACGGTGCGCGGGTCCGGGCACCACCACAGCAGCGGATAGCCTTCCGACGGCCACGGGAACACGCCGTGGCGGTAGGCGTTGAGCAGCCGGCCCGGGCTCAGGTCGCCGCCCATCGCGAGCAGGCCGTCGGGTTGGCGCAGGGCGTGTTCGGGCGACGGGAACGGCGCGTCGGGGTCGGGCGAGAGCAGGATCGGCAGCTGGCTCATGGGCCCGGCTCCGTGGCAGTGGCCAAAGTCTGCGCTTCGACCGCCTTGAACGGTGTGTGCAGCGACAAGGTGCGCGCGTACTGCCGCACCGAGGCCGCCTCGTCGCGGCACCAGGGCCGCAGGGCGTTGCGGAAGCCGGGGTCGGCGATCCAGTGGCGGCTGCGCACGAAGCTGGGCAGGAAGCCGCGCGCGAGTTTGTGCTCGCCCTGGGCGCCGGGCTCGAAGCGGGTCAGGCCCTCGCGCAGGCAGTAGTCGATGCCCTGGTAGTAACAGGTCTCGAAATGCAGCCCGGGCAGACTGACTTCGGCGCCCCAGTAGCGGCCGTACAAGGTGTCGCCGCCGCGCAGGCACAGCGCTCCGGCGATCGGCTCGCCCTCGCGTTCGGCCAGGAAGATCACCAGCGACTGCGGCATGGTCCGTGCCAGGTGGCGCAGGAAGCCCAGGGTCAGCGCCGGGTGGTTGCCGTACTCGGCGAAGGTGGTCAGGTAGAAGCGGTGCATCGTCGCCAGGTCGGCGTCGCTGGCGTCGCGGCCTTCGACGATGCGGAAGCTGACCCCGGCACGCGCGACCTTGGCGCGTTCCTGGCGGATGTTCTTGCGGTGCTTGTGGTCGAACGCGGCCAGGAACTGGTCGAAGTCCTGCCAGCGCCGGCCCTGCGCATCGGCCTCGTTGCGCCAGTGGTATTGCACGTCGATGCGTTGCAGCCAGTCGCCGCCGCAGGCTTCGTGCTCGAACGCGGCGTCTTCGCCGGCCTCGTGGAAGTTCACGTGCGCCGACGACAGGCCCTGGCGCTCGCACAACTGCGCCATCGCCGACAGCAACAACGGCCGCTGTGCGTCCTCGCGCGCGAGCAGGCGCGGCCCGGTCACCGGCGAGTAGGGCACCGCGGCCAGCCATTTCGGGAAGTAGTCGCGGCCGTGCTGGGCGTAGGCGTGCGCCCAGGCGTGATCGAACACGAACTCGCCGTGCGAGTTCTGCTTGAGGTAGGCCGGCATCGCTGCGATCAGTTCCTCGCCGTCCCACACGCTCAGGTGATGCGGGGCCCAGCCCCATTCTTCGCGCAGGCAGCCCTGCTGTTCGAGGCCGAGCAGGAAGGCGTGGGCGACGAAGGGATTGCGGTCGTCGTGCAGCGCATCCCATTGCGCGGGCGCGACCTCGGATAGCGAGGCGAGCAGCCGGATCGACAGGGCGTCGGTGCTTGCGGTCACGGGCGGCGCGAGTCGCTATCGAGGGGGCTGCGCTCCGAGCGCAGCCGCGGGGGCCTTGCATGGGCGTCGCGGGGCGACGCCCGCAGGCGGGCGCCGGGTTCGCGGCCGATTCGCATCGATCCGCGATGCCCCGGCATCAGGCGTCCTTGTCGAGGAACTTCTCGGCGTCGAGGGCGGCCATGCAGCCGAAACCGGCCGAGGTGATGGCCTGGCGATAGACCTGGTCGGCGACGTCGCCGGCGGCGAACACGCCCGGCACCGAGGTCTGGGTGGCGTTGCCGTCGAGACCGGTCTGGATGGTCAGATAGCCGTTCTTCATCTCAAGCTGGCCTTCGAACAAGGTGGTGTTCGGGGTGTGGCCGATGGCGATGAAGAGGCCGTGGATGGTCAGGTCGCGGGTCGAGCCGTCCTGCACCGACTTCACCCGCAGGCCGGTCACGCCGACGTCGTTGCCGAGCACTTCGTCGACGGTGTGGTGCCAGACCGGTTCGATCTTGCCGGCCTGGATCTTGGCCTGCAGCTTGTCCTGCATGATCTTCTCGGCGCGCAGGGTGTCGCGGCGATGCACCAGATAGACCTTGCGCGCGATGTTGGACAGATACAGCGCTTCCTCGACCGCGGTGTTGCCGCCGCCGATCACCGCCACGTCCTGGTCCTTGTAGAAGAAGCCGTCGCAGGTCGCGCAGGCCGATACGCCGCGGCCCTTGAAGGCGTCTTCCGACGGCAGGCCGAGGTACTTCGCGGTCGCGCCGGTGGCGATGATCAGGGCATCGGCGGTGTAGTCGCCGTTGTCGCCCTTGAGGCGGAACGGGCGCTTGGACAGATCGGCGGTGTGGATGTGATCGAACACCACTTCGGTATCGAAGCGTTCAGCGTGCGCCTGCATGCGCGTCATCAAATCCGGGCCCATCAGGCCGTGCGCGTCGCCGGGCCAGTTGTCGACTTCGGTCGTGGTCATGAGCTGACCGCCCATTTGCAGGCCCGTGATCACCAGCGGCTTCAGGTTCGCGCGAGCGGCGTAGACGGCGGCAGTCCAGCCGGCCGGGCCGGAACCGAGAATGACGACACGGGAGTGCTTGGAAGGGGTCATGTATATAATCGCGGCAGTTGGGAGCGCGCTCTGCGCAGAATGAAACTCCACATTCCAGCCATACGCCGGCGTGTTGAAGTTTCAGGAGCAGGGCATAGCTTGGAGGCGGCGTCCCGGCAAAACAAGGCGTGTCGCAGGGACGCAATGTTGCGTGCCTCAAATCGCATCTTGCCGGCCAACGCGGCGCCCTATCTAATCGCGCACCGGTCAGTCGCGCACAAGAGCCGCCTCATTCGGCTCCGCGGCACCGTAACGCGCTTCACCGAATACCGCGACAGCCCCACGTTCCACCGCAACCGTTCCGACACCACACGACAAACTTTAGACAATCAGGCTTGGGGCGCCGCGCATGCGGCGTTTTTTCTGGGCCGCACTGGAGACAGCAATGCGTATCGGCGTACCGAAGGAAACCAAGACCCTCGAAGGGCGCGTCGCGCTCGTTCCCGCCGCGGCGGGCGATCTGGTCAAGCGCGGCCACGAGGTCTGGCTGGAACAGGACGCGGGCATCAAGAGCGGGTTCAAGGACGCCGACTACACCCGTCTGGGCGTGAAGATCGCCCCGGACGCGGCGGCGCTGTACGAAAAGGGCGAACTGATCGTCAAGGTCAAGGAGCCGATCGCCGGCGACCTGCAGCACCTGCGCAAGGATCACCTGCTGTTCTGCTATCTGCACCTGGCCGCCGAGCCGGTGTTGACCAAGCAGTTGCTCGACATCGGCCTGACCGGCGTCGCCTTCGAGACCGTCGAGCTGCCCAACGGCGACCTGCCGCTGCTGGCGCCGATGTCGATCATCGCCGGCAAGATCGGCGTCCAGGTCGGTACCCACCTGCTGCACCAGCCCATGAGCGGCAAGGGCAAGTTGCTCGGCGGCCTGCCGTCGACCGAGCGCGGCAAGGTCGTCGTGTTCGGCGCCGGCCAGGCCGGCGGCGCGTCGGCGGCGCTGGCCGCGGCCGGCGGCTCCAACGTGACCGTGTTCGAAATGCGCCAGGACCGCATGGACCAGATGATGCGCCTGGGCAACAACGTCACCGCGTTGTTCCCCTACGTCGACGTGGTCGCCCGCGAAGTGGCCTCGGCCGACCTGGTGATCGGTGCGGTGCTGGTGACCGGCGCGCGCGCGCCGCACGTGCTGACCCGCGACATGCTCAAGGGCATGGAAGACGGCAGCGTGGTGGTCGACATCTCGATCGACCAGGGCGGCTGCTTCGAGACCTCGCGCCCGACCACCTGGAAGGAGCCCACCTACGTCGAAGAGGGCGTGACCCACTTCTGCGTGACCAACATGCCGGGCGCCGTGCCGCAGACCTCCTCGCAGGCGATCTGCGCGGCGATCCTGCCCTGGGTCAACAAGCTGGCCGCCGGCGCCGAGTGGCGCAACAACCCGGCGCTGGTGCGTGGCATCAACGTCGAAGCGGGCCAGCTGATCCACCCGGCCCTGCAGGGCATGAAGCTGTAAGCGACTGACTGACACGGCCTGACCGGCCGGGCGCGAGGAGGCGAGATATCGCCGCCGCTCGCCCGGGACCGGTTTGCGCCGGCGGAGCGGGGCGGTAAGGTGGGGCGGTGGCCGATCTCGGCGCCAGCGTCTCGCCGCCGCCCCGTTTTTCATGGGGCGGTTTCGTTGGGCGGGGGCGCGATTGCCGGCCGGACGACGATGCCGCGGTGGGCGTCGGCAGGAAAGCGCGGGTCGGCCCTGGGTGGGCGCCCAGCCGCTTTCTTTCCACTTCGCTCGATTCGGCTGTATATTCAACAACTAACAGTATCAACCTAAGGCAGCACATCACGGTGGCGCAAGCTCCCACAGCCAGTCGCAAGAAGGCCAAACCGGCCGAGACCGAAAAGCGCCCGCCGTCGCCGCGACGTCAGCGGCTGATGCGCGACATCGTCCTGATCGTGATCGCGCCGCTGCTGCTGTATCTACTGGCGAGCCTGGTGACGTTTTCGCCGGCCGATCCGGGGTGGTCGCATTCGGGCTCGATCACCGCGCCGCTGCACAACGTCGGCGGCCGCGTCGGCGCCTGGATCGCCGATGTGCTGCTGTACCTGTGCGGCTATGTCGCCTTCCTGTTGCCGATCATGCTCGGCGCCATCGCCTGGATCGCGCTGTTCGGCATGGACACCGACGGCGACGGCGAAGCCGACCTCGGTCCGGCGCTGCGCCTGATCGGCATCGTCGGTTTCCTGGTCTCGGCGACCGGCCTGCTGCAACTGCGTTTCGGCCCGGCCGAATATTTCTCCGCCGGCAGCGGCGGCATCCTCGGCCAGTTGGTCGGGCGTTCGCTGTATTCGGGTTTCGGCCCGGTCGGCGGCAATCTGTTCCTGCTCGCGCTGTTGCTGATTTCGGTGACCCTGGCCACCGGCATCTCCTGGTTCGCGGTCATGGACAAGCTCGGCCAGTGGACGATGGCGATGGGCCCGACCCTGAGCAAGCTGTTCCGCCGCGGCAGCCAGCAGGCGACCGAGTGGCGCCAGGCCCAGGTCATGCGCGAAGAGCGCGAGGAAGTGCGCAAGGTCGACACCGAGCTGCGCTCCAAGCGCGAGAAGGTGCGGATCGAGCCGCCGCCGGCACCGGTGGTGGAGAAGAGCGAACGCGCCAAGCGCGAAACCCAGATCCCGCTGTTCAACACCGGCGACGGCAGCGGCCTGCCGCCGCTGGCCCTGCTCGACGATCCCAAGCCGCAACCCAAGGGCTACAGCGAAGAGACCCTGGAAACCCTGTCGCGCCAGATCGAATTCAAGCTCAAGGATTTCCGCATCGACGCCCAGGTCATGGGCGCTTATCCCGGCCCTGTCATCACCCGCTTCGAGGTGCAGCCGGCGCCCGGCGTGAAGGTCAGCCAGATCAGTTCGCTCGACAAGGACATCGCCCGCGGCCTGTCGGTCAAGTCGGTGCGCGTGGTCGACGTGATCCCCGGCAAGTCGGTGATCGGCCTGGAAACGCCGAACACCAGCCGCGAGATGATCTATCTGTCCGAGCTGCTGCGCTCGAAGGAATACGACAAGTCCGGCAGCCCGCTGACCCTGGCGCTGGGCAAGGACATCGCCGGCCGCCCGACCGTGGCCGACCTGGCGCGCATGCCGCACTTGCTCGTCGCCGGCACCACCGGTTCGGGCAAGTCGGTGGCGGTCAACGCGATGGTGCTGAGCCTGCTTTACAAAGCCTCCGCGAAGGAACTGCGGATGCTGATGATCGACCCGAAGATGCTCGAACTCTCGGTCTACGAGGGTATTCCGCATCTGCTGGCGCCAGTCGTCACCGACATGAAGGAAGCCGCCAACGGCCTGCGCTGGTGCGTGGCCGAGATGGAGCGCCGCTACAAGCTGATGTCCATGGTCGGCGTGCGCAACCTGGCCGGCTTCAACAAGAAGGTCCGCGACGCCGAGGAAGCGGGCCAGCCGATGATGGACCCGCTGTTCAAGCCCAATCCCGAGTTGGACGAGGCGCCGCGCCAGCTCGAGACCTTGCCGTTCATCGTCATCTTCATCGACGAATTCGCCGACATGATGATGATCGTCGGCAAGAAGGTCGAAGAACTCATCGCTCGCCTGGCGCAGAAAGCGCGCGCCGCCGGCATCCATCTGATCCTCGCCACCCAGCGTCCGTCGGTCGACGTCATCACCGGCCTGATCAAGGCCAACATCCCGACCCGCATCGCCTTCCAGGTGTCGAGCAAGATCGACTCGCGCACCATCCTGGATCAGTCCGGCGCCGAGACCCTGCTGGGTCACGGCGATATGCTGTACCTGCCGCCCGGCACCGCCATGCCCGAGCGCGTCCACGGCGCCTTCGTCTCCGACGAGGAAGTGCATCGCGTGGTCGAACACCTGAAGCAGGTCGGCGGCCGCCCGGACTACATTGAAGGCGTGCTCGACGAAGTGCAGACGATGGGCGACGGCACCGTGGTCGGCGCGACCGGCCTGCCGGAAACCGCCAATGCCGGCGGCGACGAATCCGACCCGCTCTACGACGAGGCCGTGCGCATCGTCACCGAGACCCGCCGCGCTTCGATCTCGGGCGTGCAGCGCCGGCTCAAGATCGGCTACAACCGAGCCGCGCGCCTGATCGAGGCGATGGAAGCGGCCGGCATCGTCACCCCGCCCGAACACAACGGCGACCGCAGCGTGTTGGCGCCGCCGCCGCCGAAGTAAGATCGCGCCTTGTAACATCGCGCCTTACGAGGCACTCCCGCACTCCCGCGGCACGACGTCGTATCGGCCCTGGAAGATCACGGCTACGGAAATAGTGATGGCGTTCAAGACGAGATTGAAGCGGATCGGAAAACGCATCCCGCCGGTGTACTGGCTCGGCGGCTTGGTCAATTACCTCAAGTTCCGCCGCGAACTAGCGCGCGAGCAAGCGCTCTACGACGCGCAACTGCGGCATGGCAAGGCGGCGGTGCCGCCGCCGATGTTGCGTTATCGCGTGCACCGCGCCTTGGACGAGGCCAGCTTCGTGGCCACCGGCCCGCTGGTGGCCACTGATTTGCTGAGCTGCCTGGACAGCCGAGGCGTGCGCCTGGATGGACTGACCGTGCTGGATTTCGCCTGCGGGCCGGGGCGGATCGTCGGCGAAATGAAAACGCGTTCGCGCAACTGCGAATTCCACGGTTCGGACATCGATCCGGAAGCCATCGAATGGGCGCAGCGGCACCTCTCGCAGGTCGCCCGTTTCCAGGTCAATGCGCCCGCGCCGCCGACGTCCTATGCAGACGCGTCGTTCGATGTGATCTACAACGTTTCGCTGTTCACCCATCTGGACGAGACCAATCAGAACGTCTGGCTGGAGGAACTGGCGCGCATCCTCAAGCCCGGAGGCGTGCTGCTGACAACGGTGCACGGCAAGTACACACTCAACAGTTGCACACCGGAAGAGCGGGCCGAACTGGACAGGTACGGCATCGCCTTCCGCGTCGATCACAAGGGGCGTTTCAAGCTCGACGGCCTGCCGGACTTCTATCAGACCACCTTCCACACTCGCGATTACATCGCGCGGACCTGGAGTCGGTATTTCGACGTTCTCGATCATGTCGAAGGCGGGCTGCAGCAACATCACGACGTGGTCCTGCTGGGGCGACGGGCGGAAGCGGCGTAATGATCGGCCCACGCGCCTTTACCGAGCGCCTGCCGGCGATGCTGTGGTGGCGGGGCGCGCTGCTGTTGGTGCTGGCGGTCGAGCCGGTGCTGCAGGAGGGTTTGATCGGTTTCATCGACGGCCTCGCCGAAGCGCCGCCTTAGCTGAACCGATTGCGCGCCGGGCCGGCTTTGGCGCGCGCCCGTTCAGTTTTTTGTTGTCAGACTCTGCGCAAGCGTTCTGGAGTATTCCGATGATTCGTACCGTCAAATTCGCCGCGGCCGGCGCGATCGCCGCCGTACTGTTCTCGGCCAGCGCCTTCGCCGGCGCGCGCGACGACCTGGGCGCCTTCACCCGCGGCCTCAAGGGCCTCGACGGCCAGTTCGCCCAGCAGGTCTACGACGCCAACGGCAAGCTCAAGGAAACCTCGCAGGGCCAGGTGGCGCTGTCGGCGCCGCGTCTGTTCCGTTGGGAATACGTCAAGCCGTATCCGCAGTTGATCGTCGCCGACGGCAAGAAGGTCTGGGTCTTTGAGCCCGACCTCAAGCAGGTCACGGTGCGTCCGCAAGGCGCCGAGGAACAGAACAGCCCGCTTGCCGCGCTGATCGACCCGACCCGCCTGGATGCGATGTTCGTGGTCAAGGACAACGGCAGCAACGGCGGCCTCAACTGGCTGTCGCTGCAACCCAAGACCGGGAACGACGCCAGCTTCCGCAGCGCCAAGCTCGGCTTCAACGCCGGCGGCCTGGCGAAGATGGAAATCGTCGACGCGCTGGGCCAGAAGACCGAGATCAGCTTTAGCGGCTGGAAGCGCAATCCGAGCTTCCCGGCGACCACGTTCAAGTACGCGCCGGCCAAGGGCGTGGACGTGATCGGCGAAGGCTGAGCGACACCGCGCGGCGACGCCGCGCTGGGTAACGAGGCACCGCGCAATCACCGAAACGCGAGCTCCGCCGGGGCTCGCGTTTTTCGTTTGTGCGCACGTCTGCGAACACCGATGTCGCAAAGCGCGACATCGATCAAAGCGTTTGCGCCGCAGGGGGCCGTGTTTGTGAGCCGGGTCGCAGCGCATCGTCGCGATGCGTCGCGTTATTCGCCGGGCCGGGCCGTACCGATCTGCGGCCGCGCCGCGTCGCATGCTGCGCGGCGTCACAGCACGAACCAAGGCGCCGGATGCCCCGACGCGGACACGGTGACATGCTCGCCGCGCTTCGCCAGACCGAGGCGAAGCCGGCGCAGGAGCGAAGCTGGCCGCATGCGCGCGTTGCCCCGCCAGCGACCCGACTGGAGCACGACCGCATGAAGCGTCTATCGTTATTGATCGCCTTGTTGCTGCCGACGATGGCGGCCGCCCAGGACCAGACCTTCGAGAAAGACAACGGCATCATCCGCATCCGGCTCAACGAAAAAGTTGCGCCGCACAATACTCGCTCGCCGATGATCACCGGCCTGTGGATCGCCGGCCGCCTGGCCGTACCGCACGACAACGTCGGCGCCGACTTCCAGATGACCACGCGCAGCAGGGAGGGCAACGAGTACAACCCCACCCAGGGCGGCGACTGCACCGGCCGCACCTCGCTGCTGACCGGTTCGATCCCGAACTGGAGCGGCGCCCAGCTCGGCACGCCGGCCAGCCACGGCATCCTGCTCGGCATCGACCCTTTGCTCTACGACGAGCCGAATCTCTCCGGTACCTGTCGGGGCCGTCCGGCGCAGGTCGCGCCTTACGACATGGCCTTCGGCGTCACGCTCGGCGACGGCTTCGCCATGCCGCGCGAAGCCATGATGCTGGACATGTCGATCCGCAAGGATTTCTCGGGCGCGCAGAACCCGGTCAAGGCCCTATCGGAACTGCCGGTCGCGTTCGTCGACGTCAATTTCCTGCGTTACGCCTATTACAGCCTCAACGGTTCCCAGTTCCAGCGCTTCCAGCCGTCGACCACGCCCGGCCTCAGCCACGACATCAAGCAATGGCCCTGGAACGAGAACTACTACCAGAGCGGCCACGCCATCGCCTTGTGCGATCGCCCCGACATGGTCGAGCAGCCGAACCAGGGCACCTGCATGGCGTTCTATTCGCACGAGCCGACCCTCGTCTACGCCAGCCGCCGCCAGGGCGCGCCCTACGAACTCGGGCTGATGTCGATGTTGGGCGACGACGATTTCTCGACCGAGATCGTCGGCACCGAGTGGCATACCGCGCGTCGGCTGGTGGCGGTGGGGCACCTGACGTCGGTGGCGGCGGTGATCGCGCACGCCGAGCAGCATGTCCCGGCCTCGTCGTGGGCACAGTGGTAAGCGCTCGGACGGGTTGATCCGATCTCGATGCGGGTCGTCCCGATGGCCGCAGTCGGCGGCCGTTGATGCGAGCCCTGCGGGGCTCGCGTTTTTTGTCGCGGCGACTAGAGCGAATGCGTCAAGCGTAACCTCGCCGCGTCGCGCACGGCGCAGCTACAGCGTCTTTTCGTAACGGATCGTGGTCAGGCCGCTGTTCCATTCCTGGTCGGGATAACGCGCCGTTTCGCGATAGCCCAAGGCCAGGTACAAGGCCTGGCTGCCGGTGTTGAAGGTGTCGGTTTCCAGGCTCGCCGTCGCGATGCCGTCTTCGCGCATCGCTGTCTCCAGCGTGGCCATCAGTTGCCTGGCCACGCCGTGCCGGCGTGCCGGGGCGGTCACATGCAGAGCCCCGACGAAACCGCCGTCGCGGTGGGCGAAGCCGGCCAGGCGCCCATCGAGTTCGGCGACCACGAAGCGGCCCAGGTGCGCATCGACGAAGCGTTCGGTACCGCCGCCGTTGCGATAAGCGGCGATCGCCTCGGCGCTCAGTTGCGGGCGCCAGGTATCGACGAAGGTTTCCTCGAGCAGGGCCAGTACGGCGGCGCGGTCGTTCGAGCGTGCCGGGCGGATCCGAAGCAGGGCTTTGGTCATTGATGAGCGGCGACGCTGCCTGGCAGCGTCGGGTGCTTGATGCCGATGGATCGCTCATTGTGCTGTCGCGATGCATCGACAGGAATGGCGAGATCGGTCCTTAGCGCAGTGGTCCGAGCGGCCTCAGCTCGATGCCGGCGCCTGCTCCGGGAACCACTCCGCGCGTGCCAGCCAACCGGCCAGGAAGCGCTGCAGCACCGGATGCGCGGCGGCGAGGTTGCGGTAGTAGTCGATGCGGCCCTGGCGGTAGTGCGGGTACAGCGCCGCCTGATCGGCGGCCTGCAGTGCCGCGGCCGTGTCCGGGCCGAACCGGCCGTCGGCCACCACCGGCGGGCCGAGCAGGGTCTGCACCAACGACACCGCATGGAAGCCGGCGTTGACCTGGAAATCGAACAGGTCCTCGGCCAGGCATTGCAGGCCGATCGCGTCGCATTGGAGCGGGTCCCAGTACAAGGTCTTGTAGAGGATCGCCGCCTGGCCGTTGCTCAGTGCCTTGAGGTTGTCGAGGGTGGGCGCGATGCCGAGCAGTGCCTGCGCATGCGCCTGGAAGGTCGCCAGGGTGATGCCCTTGTTGGTCGCGCCGCCCGGGTCGGCCGGGTCGTCGACGTAGCCGCCCTCGAACTTCAGCAGTTGCGGGAAAAACGCGTTGAAATCCGCCATCGCGATGCTCGCTGTGTAGGTGGATGGAGTTCCGGCGTACCGGGTTCGTGAACAAGAACGTCGCCGGGACGGGGCTGTGAGCGGCCTGCGTACGCAGGCCCGGTCGCGGATCCTACTCACTCGCCGCCGTGCTTGCCGCTACCTTCGCTCCGGGGTTCGGTTCAGACCTGCCAAACGGTTTGCGTTATCCCGCTGGATCAAGGGCTTGCGCCCAGGCGCGGCTCGCCGCCGCCGCGATCTTGCTATCGTGTCGGACCGCCCGACACCGGAACCCGTTCGCCCCGTGGCCCGCCGCAACGCCTCTTCCTCCGCTAACGATCGCGACCTGTTGAGCGTGGATCGCGACGGCCTGCGCCCGCTCGCCGAACGCATGCGTCCGCGCGCGCTCGACGAGATGGTCGGTCAGCGCCGCCTGCTCGCGCCGGGTTCGGCGCTGCGCCGCGCGGTCGAGTCCGGGCGGGTGCACTCGATGATCCTGTGGGGGCCGCCGGGCTGCGGCAAGACCACCCTGGCGCTGCTGCTGGCGCGCTACGCCGATGCCGAGTTCAAGGCGATCTCGGCGGTGCTGTCGGGCTTGCCGGAAGTGCGCCAGGTGCTGGCCGAGGCCGCCCACCGGTTCGCCGACGGCCGCCGCACCGTGCTGTTCGTCGACGAGGTGCATCGTTTCAACAAGAACCAGCAGGATGCGTTCCTGCCGCACATCGAGCGCGGCACCATCCTGTTCGTCGGCGCCACCACCGAAAACCCGTCGTTCGAGCTCAATTCGGCCTTGTTGTCGCGCTGCCGCGTGCACGTGATGGAGTCGGTCTCGCCCGAGGACATCCGCCAGACCCTGCGCCGCGCGCTCGAGGACGAGGAGCGCGGCCTGGGCGGGCAGTCGATCCAGGTCGGCGACGAACTGCTGCTGCAGATCGCCACCGCCGCCGACGGCGACGTACGCCGCGCCCTGACCCTGCTGGAGATCGCCGCCGAGCTGTCGCAGGACGAAGACGGCCTGATCACCGAGGCGACCCTGGCCCAGGTGCTGGCCGACCGCACGCGCCGCTTCGACAAGGGCGGCGACCAGTTCTACGACCAGATCTCGGCGCTGCACAAATCCGTGCGCAGCTCCAACCCGGATGCGGCGCTGTACTGGTTCGCGCGCATGCTCGACGGTGGCTGCGATCCGCATTATCTGGCGCGCCGGATCGTGCGCATGGCGGTCGAAGACATCGGCCTGGCCGATCCGCGCGCCCAGCAGATGGCGGTCGACGCCTGGGACACCTACGACCGGCTCGGCAGCCCGGAAGGCGACCTGGCCCTGGCCCAGGTGGTGATCTACCTGGCGAGCACGGCCAAATCGAATGCGGCCTATGCGGCCTTCAACGCGGCCAAGAGCGATGTCGGCCAGTACGGCACCCAGGACGTGCCGATGCACCTGCGCAATGCGCCGACCAAGCTGATGGAACGCCTGGGCTACGCCAAGGGCTATCAGTACGACCACGACGCGGACGGCGGCATCGCCCTCGACCAGACCGGCTTTCCCGAGGCGATGGGCGAACGGGTGTATTACGAGCCGGTCGCGCGCGGTCTGGAGATCAAGCTCGGCGAGAAACTCGCGCGCCTGCGCGCGCTGCGTTCGCAGGCGCGCGGCGAGGGCGACGGGCAGGGCGAAGGCGAGGGCGGCTGAGGCGAGGGCGGCTGGCGAGGACATACTCGAACGCGGCGGCCGTTCAGGCCGGCCGCGACGGGTCGGACGGTCAGACGGGAGCGTGTCAGATGGCAGCGGGCAGGCCGCTACAGGCCGGCGCATAACGGGAGATCGCATACGGTGTTGGCTTCGTTCTTCGCAATCGGCCTCGGCGCCGCGATCGGTGCGTGGGTGCGCTGGGGCCTGGGCCTGTGGCTCAATCCGAGCCATGCCA
The DNA here is from genome assembly GCF_052045105.1 of Lysobacter sp. 22409. Taxonomy (NCBI): domain Bacteria; kingdom Pseudomonadati; phylum Pseudomonadota; class Gammaproteobacteria; order Lysobacterales; family Lysobacteraceae; genus Lysobacter; species Lysobacter sp. 22409. The sequence goes on from NZ_JBQEOE010000001.1 coordinate 27,734, forward strand.
GCCTGCCCTTGGGCACCCTGGCGGCGAACCTGATCGGCGGCTACGGCATCGGCCTGGCCGTGGCCTGGTTCTCGCAACACCCCGCGATCGCGCCGGAGTGGCGCTTGTTCGTCATCACCGGCCTGCTCGGCGGGCTGACCACCTTCTCGACCTTCTCGGCCGAAGTCGTGCACTTGCTGGGGCGCGAGCAGTTCGGCTGGGCCTTCGGCGTGGCTGCGTTGCACATGCTGGGCTCGTTCGCGATGACCGTGGCTGGCATCGCCAGCGTGCAGGCCTGGGGTCGTGCTGGCTGAGCGGCGCCGGCCGAGCCGCGTCGGCTGAGCGGCCGCCCGCAATTACTCGATGGACGGCGGGACCGGACGACGCGACATGCGCAGCACGTCGTCGCTCGGCGCGGCGACCTTGTTGGCCAGGACCTGCTGCAGGGATTCGACCTCGGCCCAGACCATGTGCTGCAGCGCCTGCAACAAGGTCATGCCGGCATTCGACAAGATCAGGCGGCCGTCGTGGCTCAGGGCCAGCCCATCCTCGATCAATGCATGCTTCATGTGACTGGTTTCCGGTTGCACCCCGCGTTGCAACCCCACTAGAACGCTCAGCAGAGCGTGTTCCCGCAATGACACCTTGAACAAAGCACTTCCCCTCTCAGCACCCGGCACGTATGGCTTGTATGTGCCGGCAGTCACGATATGGGATCGGACGTGATGACAGCTTTGACAGGCACTGGTGCACCTGAAAGTTGCTTTCGGCCGGTGCCGGGCGGCCCTGTGGCGAAGGCGGCAGCCGGTGGCCGGGAGGCGCCGTCGGGAGTGGCCGGCCCCGTTGTAACTGTCCTGGCGATGCGGCATCGTCGCCGCACCCGCCGGGTCGGCGGGCACACCACAGATTCGGGACTTCCATGCTGATCTACGACAAAGTCGTGCCGCTGAACCGCCACACCCATCGCCGCCTGCGTCTGCGTTCGTCCTCGCACAACGCCCGTTTCGCCGCGGGTCTCAACTCGGTGCCGTTGACCACGGTCGAGTTCCTGCAGGCCGCCTGCGAATACGCCATCGTGTTCGCCAAGCTCGAAAGCGGCGATTTCCTGCCGGCGATCATGGTCGGCCTGCGCAACGAAGAGAACCTCTACGTCGGCGAAGACGCGCGCTGGAAGCGCGGCTACGTGCCGGCGTTCCTGCGCCAGTATCCCTTCATCCTCACCGAAGACCGCGCCAACAATACGATGACGGTCTGCATCGACATGGGCTACGACGGTCTGTCGGAAGAAGAGGGCGAGCCGCTGTTCCAGGAGAACGGCGAGGACACCGAGAGCCTGGCGCGGGCGATGGGCTTCATGTCGAATTACCACGAAGAGTTCCGGCGCACCGCCGCGTTCACCGCCAAGCTCAAGGAACTCGACCTGCTGGAGCAGCGGGTGATCCGTTTCGGCGGCGAAGGCGAACCGCAGCGCGAACTCGGCGGCGTCTACGTCGTGTCGGAAGAGCGTTTGTTCAAGCTCGGCGACGCGCTGATCCCGGAACTGCTGCGTACCGGCGCGCTTGGGCTGATCTATACCCATCTGACTTCGATGCAGAACCTCGACCGGCTTTCGGCCTTGGCGCAAGAAGCGCAGAGCAAGGCCGCCCCGGCGACGAGCTGAGCCGACCGCTTTAGTGGCGGAAGCTTTTGGCGTTTGATCTAGATCTGGACCTTGCTTGAGCGATACGCCGCGAAGCCGACACGACGCGGTCGCGGCTCGCGCCGCTCCTACTCTTTAAACCGGCGGCCACGACGCTCTGATCTCGCGTCGCTTCCGACTGGAGTCCAGGGTAGGAGCGACGCAAGTCGCGACCACGTTTTCGCGGCCTCCGGCGTGTCCCTCGAGCAAGAGGGCAAATCCCTCGACCAAGAGCAGAGCTTCCGTCCGCTACGCGGCCGGGTTACTTTCTTTTGCTGGCCCAAAAGAAAGGTAACCAAAGAAAAGGGCTTTCCTTGACGAAGCTCCCGTGCGAGTACGCAGCTTGCGCCGGGATTTTTCGATAAGACGTCCCTGTCTTATCGAAAAACGGCGCACGTCCTGTGCGCCGCCCTCCGGGTCTCCAAGTGTTCTCGCGAGTTCGGTACTGCGCCAAGCTCTTCATGGCAACGGCAACGGCAACGGCAACGGCAACGGCAACGGCAACGGCAACGGCAACGGTCAGGACACACGACCTTGCCGAGCTGTCGCGCATGCGCCTCAATCGCGCAACCGTGCCAACTTGCGTTCGCGCCGATGCATCAACACACCCGCCACGCTGACCCCGATCGCCACCAACAGCACGATGATCGTGGTCAACGCATTGATCTCCGGGGTCACGCCGATCTTGACCTTGGAATAGACCAGCATCGGCAGGGTGGTCGAGCCCGGACCGGAGGTGAAGCTGGCGATGACCAGGTCGTCCAGCGACAGGGTGAAGGCGAGCAGCCAGCCGGCGAGCAGGGCCGGGGCGATCAGGGGCAGGGTGATGACGAAGAACACCCGCCACGGCTTCGCGCCCAGGTCCATCGCCGCTTCTTCCAGGCTCGCGTCCATCGAGGTCATGCGCGAGCGCACCACCACGGTGACGTAGCAGGCGGTCAGGGTAATGTGGGCGAGGGTGATCGTGGTCATGCCGCGTTCGGGCCAGCCGAACAACTGCTGCACGCCGACGAACAGCAGCAACGAGGACAGGCCGAGCATGACGTCGGGCATCACCATCGGCGCCGAGTTCATCAGGCTGAGGATGCCGCGGCCCGGGAAACGGCCGAAGCGCGACAGCGCCAGCCCGCTCGCGGTGCCGAGCGCGACCGCGGCGGTGGCCGAGATCGCGGCGATGGTCAGGCTGCGCTGCACCGCCTCCAGGATCTGCTCGTTGCGCATCAGCGCGCCGTACCACTGCAGCGAGAACCCGCCCCAGGTGGTGGCGCGTTCGGAGCCGCTGAAGGAGAACACGATCACCGAGACGATCGGCAGGTACAGGAAGGCGTAGCCCAGCGCCATCATCGTGTACAGAGTGAACGGGCGCCGCCTCACGAGCGGGCCTCGCGCGCCACGCGACGGTTCTCGACATACTCGAACAGCAGGGTCGGCAGCACGATCAGCAACAGCATGGCGATGGCGATCGCCGCCGACAGCGGCCAGTCGCGGTTGGTGAAGAACTCGGTCCACAGCACGCGGCCGATGGTCAGCGCGTCGGGGCCGCCGAGCACGTCGGGGATCACGAACTCGCCGACCGCCGGGATGAACACCAGCAAGGTGCCGGCGATGATGCCGGGGATCGACAGCGGCAGGGTCACGCGCGCGAAGGCCTGCCAGGGTTTCGCGCCGAGGTCGGCGGCGGCTTCGAGCAGGGTGAAGTCGAGCCGCACCAGGGTCGCGGCGAGCGGCAGGATCATGAAGGGCAGGTAGTTGTAGGTGATGCCGATATAGACCGCCAGGTCGGTGTGCAGCACCGCCTCGCCGGGCTCAATCAGGCCGGTCCAGGCCAGGGCCTGGCTGATCAGGCCGTTGGCGCGCAGCAGGCCGATCAGGGCATAGGTGCGCAGCAGCGAGCTGGTCCAGAACGGCAGGATCACCAGCACCAACAGCAACAGGCGCAGCACCCGCGGTGCGCGGGCGATGCCGTAGGCGATGGGATAGCCCAACAGCAGGCAGAACAGGGTCGACACCGAGGCGAACAGCAGCGATTTCAGATACGCGGCGATATACAGCGGGTCCGACAGCAACGCGGTGTAGTTGGAGGCATGCAGGCGCAGCGAAGTGGCGCCGTCGGCACCGGTCTCGATCAGCGGGGTGTACGGCGGCACCTGGCCGAACAGGCCCTGGGCGAAGCTGATCTTGAGCACGATCAGGAACGGCACCAGGAAGAACAGCGCCATCCACAGCATCGGCACAGCGGTTACCAGCAGGCGGCCGCGGCGGCTGCGAAACTCGTCGCCAACCGCGCGGAACCAACCGAAGAGGTTCTGAACGACATCCGCCCAGAAACCCCAGCCCCCCAAGTCCCGCTTTTGCTCCATCCCACTCATGGGCGCATCCCCAGCACGGCCGCGCAGACCGTTCCGGCACGCATGAGCCGGCGATGCACGAGTCCGCCGCTCACGAGGCCATGCTTCACGAGGTCAGCCTTCACGAGGTCAGCCTTCACGACGTCAGCACCACCGCGCTGCTCGCATCCCACGACAGCCACAGGCTGTCGTCCCAGTCGTAATGCGGCTCGGAGCTGCGCGCGACGTGGGTTTCCTGCACGCGCAAGGTCGCGCCGGCCTCGGTCTGGACGTGATAGATCGAGACGTCGCCGAGGTAGGCGATGTCGCGGACCTTGCCGACCACGGCGTTGTCCAGGCCTTCGGGGCGGGTTTCGTGGACGTCGATTTTCTCCGGGCGCACCGCGATGCCGACCGCGGTGCCTTCGGGCAGCGGATCGGGATGGCGTGCGAGCAGTTCGCCGCCGACCCCGTCGCAATGCACGCGCAGCAGACCGCCGTCGTCATGGCCGAGCACGCGTCCGTCGAGCAGATTGATGCCGCCGATGAACTCGGCGACGAAGCGGGTCGCCGGGTATTCGTACAACACCGCGGGCGTCGACACCTGGACGATGCGGCCGGTGTCCATGACCGCGATCCGCGACGACATCGTCATCGCCTCTTCCTGGTCGTGGGTGACCATGATGAAGGTGGTGCCGACCCGTTCCTGGATGCTGACCAACTCGAACTGGGTGTGTTCGCGCAGTTTTTTGTCGAGCGCGCCCAGCGGTTCGTCGAGCAACAACAGCTTGGGTTGCTTGGCGAGCGCGCGGGCCAGGGCGACGCGCTGGCGCTGGCCGCCGGAGAGTTGGTCGGGCTTGCGGTTGCCGAGCTGCGGCATGCGCACCAGCTCCAGCATCGCCTGCACGCGGTCGCGGATCTCGCCGGCGCCGAGGCGGGCTTCGCCGGGCAGGCTCTGCTTGAGGCCGAAGGCGATGTTCTGGGCCACGCTCATGTGCGGGAACAGGGCATAGCTCTGGAACATCATGTTGACCGGGCGCTGGTACGGCGGCAGGTCGGTGACGTCGACGCCGTCGATCAGCACGCGGCCGCGGTCCGGTGTCTCGAAGCCGGCGAGCACGCGCAGCAGGCTGCTCTTGCCCGAGCCCGAGCCGCCGAGCAGGGCGAAGAACTCGCCGCGGTATACGTCCAGCGAGATGTCGTCGCAGGCGTAGACCTTGCCGTAGGTCTTGGTCACGCCTTCGATGCGCACGAACGGCTGTGCGGACGGGTCGCGCCAGGGTTCGAGCACGGCGCTGCGGGCGGGGACGCTCACGCGCTCAGTGCCCGCTCTTGATGCGGGTCCAGGCGCGTACGCGCTGGCGTTGCACGTCTTCGGGCAGGGACTTGGGGTCGATCAGTTTGGTCCGCACCTCCGCCGGCGGATACACGCCAGGGTCCTGGGCGATGGCCGGGTCGACCAATGGCAACGCGTCCTTGTTGGCGCTGGCGTAGGCGACGTGGTTGCTGATCGCCGCGGCGACCTTCGGATCGAGCAGGTAATCGATGAAGGCGTGGGCGTTGCCCGAGTGTTTGCTGTCTTTCGGTACCGCGATCACGTCGACCCAGCGGATCGCGCCTTCCTTGGGCAGCACGAAGCGCAGGTTCGGCGCCGGCTTGCCGGCCTTGGCGGCGGCATCGAAAGCGTCGGTGCTGGCCTGGGCGATGTCGCCGGAATAGCCCATCACCAGGCAGGCGTCGCCGTTGGCGAAGGCATCCTTGTACTCGGCGTTGTTGAAGGTGCGCACGTAGGGCCGGATCGCCTCGTAGACCTTCTTGACCACCTCGATCTCGTCGGCGGTGCCGGCGTTGGGATCGCGTCCGCGCCAGATCAGTGCCGCGCCGAAGGCTTCCTGGTCGTCGTCGAGCACGGTGATGCCGCACTTGGCGAGCTTGGCGGCGTTGGCGGGATCGAACAACAGCGACCACGTATCGAGTGCGGCGCCGGGGCCGAGCGCGGCCTGAACCTTGTCGACGTTGACGCCGAGCCCGGTCGTGCCCCACATGTACGGCACCAGATGCGCGTTGCCCGGGTCGATGCCGTCCAGGTTCTGCAGCAACTGCGGGTCGAGGTGCTTCCAGTGGCTCAACTTGCTCTTGTCGAGCGCTGCATACAGCCCGCTCTTGACCTGACGTTGGGCGAACGGACGCGCCGACGGAAACACCACGTCGTAGCCCGATGCGCCCGCGGTGAGCTTGCTCTCCAGGGTTTCGTTGGCATCGTAGACGTCGTAGTTGACCTTGATGCCGGTCGCCGCCTCGAAGTTCTTGATGGTGTCGTCGGCGACGTAGTCGGACCAGTTGTAGACGTTGAGCACCTTCTCCTCGGCGCCGGCCGGCGCGGCGGGCGCGGCCTGGTCGGGCTGTTTGCCGCCGCAGGCGACGAGCATCAGGGCGCAGGCGAGCGGGGCGAGGCGCAGGATCACGGTGTTCTCCAAAACAGGTGCGATGGCGGGGATGTTCGGAGGGCGCTCGGGCGGTGTCAATGTAAGACAGCCCTTTGCGCCGGCCTTCACGCGAAGGACCCGATCGCCGGCCCGCCTCGGATGGCTTTAGCTCCTCTCCCGTTGACGGGGTGAGCGAGCGCGGCTTGCGAGCTCACGAACGCCAAGGCGCTATGCGTTCTGGCCGGGGTGGGGTTGGGGGGAGGGCGCAGAGAGTTCGGGTGAGGGCAGGCCGACTGCGCTATCGTCGCCGGCAGCCCGCCTGGAGAGACCCGCATGTCCGATCGCCCGCACCTTCGTCGCTGCGCACCGAGCGCGATCCTGTTGGCCTTGGGTCTGGCTGTGCTGTCGCCGCTGCCCGCCGCCGCACAGGACGCCACGGCCTCCGAACCGCCGGCCTGGGCCCTGCACGGCGGCGTGAGCGCGCTCAGCGACTACATCTGGCGCGGCGTGTCCCAGACCCAGGAAGACCCGGCGCTGCAGGCCGAGATCGAGCTTGAACATCGCAGCGGCTTCTATGCGGGCTTGTGGGCTTCGAGCATCGACTTCACCGCCGCCGGCGAAGAGGACGACGGCATCGACTACGAACTCGACGGCTACCTCGGCTGGGCCGGCGAATTGCGGCCCGGTCTGGAACTGGACGTGGCGCTGATGCGGGCCGCGTATCCTGGCGCTCGCTCGGGCTTCGACTACGACTACACCGAGCTCGAAGGCACCCTGAGTTTCGCCGAGCATTACCACGTCGGCCTGGCGTATTCGCCGGACATTTTCGGCCTGGGCGGCAAGGGGTACTACTGGAACGCCGGCGGCGAATGGCCGCTCGGCGAGAGCGGCTTCGGGTTGAAGGCTCAGATCGGTCATTACGACCTCGAAGACGCCGCAGGCGACAGCTACAACGATTACCTGCTGGCGCTGACGCGGGAGTTCGGGCCGGTGCAGGCGGAGTTGCAGTACACCGATACCTCCAGTTATGGGGCGGAGTTGTCGGAGGCGCTCGACGATGGGAAGTTGGCGGATGGGCGGGTGAGTTTGGTGGTGGGGTGGAAGTTTTAGGGGGCCACGGACGATCGCGGGGGATCGTTTTTCTAGGGTCAAGGTCAAGATCAGGATCAAACGCCAAGAGCTTCCGCCACTAAAGCGGCGGGTAACTTTCTTTTGTCTAAAGCAACAAAAGAAAGTCACCAAAGAAAAGTGCTTTTGCTTTGAATCACAGGCCCGCACGATCGATGCATACGCAGGGATTTTTCATACGGGACATCCCTGTCCCGATGAAAAACGGCCTGCATCCATGCAGGCCGCCCTCCGGGTCTTCTATGGCCTTCGCGAGTTCGGAGCGGCGCACAGCAACGACAACGGCTGATGCTCGTGCTCCGAGGGTAGGAGCGGCGCAAGCCGCGACCAGGGCAATTCCGGGCCTGCGTCGCCGCATAAAAGAGGTCGCGGCTCGCGCCGCTCCTACTCCAAAGCAGTCTTGCCATTGCTGTTGCTTTTGCTGTGCGCAGCCTGAGCCTCGCGAAGGCAATAGAAGACCCGGAGGGCGGCCCGCATGGATGCGGGCCGTTTTTCATCGGGACAGGGATGTCCCG
>NZ_JBQEOE010000001.1:35836-130466 GCF_052045105.1 Lysobacter sp. 22409
AGCGGCGGGTAACTTTCTTTTGTCTAAAGCAACAAAAGAAAGTCACCAAAGAAAAGTGCTTTTGCTTTGAATCACAGGCCGGCACGAGCGATGCATACGCGGGGATTTTTCATACGGGACATCCCTGTCCCGATGAAAAACGGCCCGCATCCTTGCGGGCCGCCCTCCGGGTCTTCGATTGCCTTCGCTAGTGCCAAGCCGCGCACAGCAACGGCAACGGCAACGGCAAGGCAAGGCAAGGCAAGGCAAGGCAAGGCAAAAGCTCGCACACGCACGCGCTCAGTCGCGATGCAACTTCGCATGTGATTCAAACGCAACCGCAACCGACAGTGGGTGTCAGGGTCGAACCGAGAATCCTCGCCGACCAAACCCGACCCTAGGCAGCGCCTACTCGGCGCCCAAGGTCTGCCGCAAGAACGGCACCGTGATCCGCCGCTGCGCCGCGAGCGAGGCGCGATCCAATTTGTCGAGCAAGGCGGTCAAACCGCCGAGGTCGCGGTCGACGCGCTTGAGCAGCCAATCCAGCGCGGCTTCGTCCAAGGCCAAACCGCGGCGCTGGGCGCGTTGGCGCAGCACTTCGCCACGGCCGGCGTCGTCGAGCGGGGTCAACACGATGCGGGTGCACTGCGACAGGCGCGAGCGCAGGTCGGGCAGGCTCAACGGAAGTTCGTCGGGGTTGTCGCGCGCGGCATAGATCAACGACGCGCCGGCGGCGCGCGCGCGGTTGTGGGTGTCGAACAGGGCGATTTCGTCGTCGCGGTTGCCGGCGATCGCTTCGATGCCGTCGAGCGCCAGCAGGTCGTTGCCTTCGAGTGCGTACAAGGCATCGCGCAGACGCCCGGCGGCCGCCATCAAGGGCAGATAGGCGGCGCGACGGCCGGCCGATTCGGCGGCGGCGCAGGCGCCCAGCAGCAGGTGGGTCTTGCCCACCCCGGCCGGGCCGGCCAGATACACCCAGTCGGCGCCGGCCGGGTCGACGTAGCCGGCGGTCTCCTGGGTCTGGGTGGCCAGGGCGCGCAATTGCGCGATCGCGCCTTCGGGCGCGTCGACATAGGTATCCAAACGCTGGTCCGGCGGATAGCGCAGGGCCAGCGGCAACTGCGGGACGCTCACTGCGTTTCGCGCTCCGCGCGGTCGGCCTGCTCCGCGTTGTCCTTCGCCGCGGGCTCGGCCTTCGGCACCACCGGCACGGTCGCCGGGTCGAGCAGGATGGTCGGGTGGTCGCCTGCATACAGGCGGCTGTGGGTGTAGCGCTCTTGCGCGTAACGCAGCAGCACGTTGGCGACGGCGGCGACCGGCAGGGCCAGCAGCATGCCGAGGAAACCGAACAGGGTGCCGCCGGCGAGCACGGCGAAGATCACCGCGACCGGATGCAGGCCGATGCGGTCGCCGACCAGCTTGGGCGTCAGCCAATAGCTTTCGACGACCTGGCCGACACCGAATACCGCCAGCACGCCGGCCACGTATTTCCAGTCGCCGTACTGCACCAGCGCGGCGATCACGCCGAGGATGATGCCGCTGGCCGGACCGAGGTAGGGCACGAAGGTCAGCAGGCCGGCGATGATGCCGATCAGGATGCCCAGGTCCAGGCCGACCGCCCACAGGCCCAGGCCGTACATCACGCCGAGCGCCAGCATCACCAGGAACTGGCCGCGCAGAAAGGCGCCGAGCACGTCGCTGGACTCCCTGGCCAGGCGGCTCGCCGTGGCAAGGTGGGCGCGCGGGATCAACGAGGCGACGCGCTCGACCAGCACGTCCCAGTCGCGCAGGAAAAAGAAGGTCAGCACCGGCAGCAGGGCGATGTTGGCGATCAGGCCCATGATCGCGAAGCCCGAACGCGACAGATAGCCCAGCAGGGTGGTGGCGACGCCGCCGGCGCGCTCCCAGTTGCTGCGCACCAGCTCGATCAGGTGGTTGAGGTCGAGCCAGTTGCTGATCTCGAAACCGCTGCGCTGCTCCAGCCACGGAATCGCGGTGGCGGTGAACCATTCGCGATAGCGCGGCAGCGACACGATCAGGGTCGAGATCTGGCGTTCGATCAGCGGCACCAGCAGCACCAGCACCAGGATCACCAGCAGAGCCATCAACCCGAACACCAGCGACACGGCGACGTTGCGCGAGCGGCCGGTGCGTTCGAGCCGGTCGACCCAGGGGTCGCCGAGCCAGCCCAGCATGGCGGCGATCACGAACGGCGTCAGCACTGGCGCGAGCACCCACAGCAGCCAACAGGCGCCGACGCCGAGCGCCGTCCATTGCAGGCGGCGCAGGAACAGGGCGATGTCTTCCAACGGGGCGCGGTCCATGCGTCAGTGCAGCCGGTACACGGGCGGCTGACCTTCAAGGCCTTCCAGCGCTTCGAGGGTATCGCCGCTGTCGGCCATGCGCTTCAGGCCGGACAGGCCGGAGATCAGGTCGAGATCGAACTCGACGCTGTCGGGCGTAGCGCGCACGGGGGTCATCTTGCGGATCACCGCCAGACCCTGCAGGTAGCCGGACAGGCGGATGTAGTCGTCGGCGCTGTGCAGGTTGGTGAACACCACCCGGTAGACGCCGGCCGGACCGGCCGCGCTGCGCTTGGCGTAGCGCTTCATCAGCGCGTCGGCCGCGCCGTCGGCGCCGCCGGCCATGACTTTGCGTGCGTCGGGATCGGTGTTGGACCAACTGCCCAGCACCTTGCCGCCGTCGACGAAGGTCCAATCGCCCTTCCAGCCGCCGGTCTTGACCCGGTAGACCTTGCCGATCAGCTGCATCGGCGGGCTGTAGCGCGACGAGGCGCGGGCCACGGCGGCGGCGTCGCCGCGCCAGATGGCGCCGACGCTGGCCTGTTCGGCGGCGTTGCCGCTCGGCAGGCCGAGGCGGTAGCCGCGGTCGATGGCGCGGTTCAGCGCCGAACGCGCGGCGTTGACCTGCGGCAGACCGACCAGGCGCGGGCCGCTACCGTCGTCGATCGCCATCCACAGCACCGGCTTGGGACGCGGCTGCGGCCAGATCGGCAGGCCGAGGGTCGAGGCCAGGGTCTCGACCTTGGTCTGGTCGAAATTGACCACCAGGGTGGTCTGGAAGGTCGGCGCGCCGGTCGAGCGCGACACGCCCTCGTCCTGGCGGTAGTCGTAGCCGGTGACGTAGTCCTTGGCCCGGCGCAGTTCCTGGCCGACGCCCGGCCGGCTGGCCGCGGCGCGGTCGCCGGACATCTTGCCCAGCACCTGGGCCAGGGCACGCGCCATGGCGCCGTTGCGCTCGGCTTCGCCCTGGCCGTTGACCTGGACCTCGGCCGAGAACGGACCCGCCGCCTCGGCGCGGTCGCCCTCGACGCGCTGCGCGGCGGCGGCAAAGCTCGCCAGCATCAGCGCTGCGACCACAAAACTCCGGATTGCCCGAACCATCGCCATCCTTAACTGTATGTAGAAAAACCGGCGTCCCGCCCGCCGTTCCAGTCGCGAGCCGGGCTGCGGGCCCGGCATCGTAGCGCTGGACCCACCACCGCGGGCGAAGGCCATGCCCTCGCCCACCCTCGCCTCCTGCTTCGGTCCGGCGGTCGCGGGTGCGCTCCGCCAACGGTGCTCAAGGTCCGAAATGTTGCCGTAGTGGCGCCGGCACGTCCATTCGCGCGCCTGAACGGACCGGTTCAGGCAACGCCCGCCGGAGCCTTGGCGGAGGCCATGCCTAGCCTTGGCGGAGGCCCTGCCTAGCCTAGGCGGAGGCCTAGCGCAGCCTCGGCGGAGGCTCTGCGCGGCCCGGCTGCAGGGCAAACCGGTTCGGACGCCCCATGGCTGCTAAAATCCCACGTTTCCTTCCGCGACCGCCGGGGCCGCCGTGACCGCATCTCCTTCCGACACCTCCCCCAAGCCGCTGACCTACCGCGACGCGGGCGTCGACATCGACGCCGGCAACCAGGTCGTCGAACGCATCAAGCCCTTGGTCAAGCGCAGCTTCCGTCCCGAGGTGATGGGCGGCCTGGGCGGCTTCGGCGCCCTGTTCGATCTATCCGGCAAGTACCGCGAGCCGGTTCTGGTCTCGGGCACGGACGGCGTCGGCACCAAGCTCAAGCTCGCCCAGCAGCTCAACCGCCACGACACCATCGGCATCGACCTGGTCGGCATGTGCGTCAACGACGTGCTGGTGCAGGGCGCCGAGCCGCTGTTCTTCCTCGATTACTTCGCCACCGGCAAGCTCGATGTCGACACCACCGTGGCCGTGGTCGGCGGCATCGCCAAGGGCTGCGAGCTCGCCGGCTGCGCCCTGATCGGCGGCGAGACCGCGGAAATGCCCGACATGTACCCGCCGGGCGAATACGACCTGGCCGGTTTCACCGTCGGCGCGGTCGAGAAGTCGCAGTTGCTCGACGGCGCGCGCGTGCGCCGCGGCGACGTGCTGATCGGCATCGCCTCGAGCGGCCCGCACTCCAACGGTTACTCGCTGATCCGCCGCATCTTCGATCGCGCCGGCCGTCCGGGCGACGTCGCCGTCGGCGGCGTGCGCCTGATCGACGCGCTGATGGAACCGACCGCGCTGTACGTCAAGCCGGTGCTGGAACTGCTGCGCGCCAACGGCGGCGAACACCGCATCCACGCCATGGCCCACATCACCGGCGGCGGCCTGACCGAAAACATCATCCGCGTGATTCCCGACGGCCTCGGCCTGGACATCCGCACCGCCACCTGGACCCTGCCGCCGGTGTTCGACTGGCTGCAGCGCGAAGGCGCGGTGCCGCGCGAGGAAATGTGGCGCACTTTCAACTGCGGCATCGGCTTCGTGCTGGTGGTGCCGGACGAGGCGGTCGCCGCGACCGAAGCCGACCTGGCACGCCTGGGCCTGGCGCACTGGCGCATCGGCGAGGTGGTCGCTCATTCCGAAGGCGAGCGCGTGCACATCGGCTGAGCCGCGCACGATCGCGAAAAATCGAACGGCGGGCCGCGGCCCGCCGTTTTTTTGCGCACTGCGTTGCGGTTTCTTTCTCTGCGGCGCTCGGGTAGCGTGCGATGCATCTCACTTCGCAGAACCCGACCCCGATGACCGCAACGCCGGCAGGACGCATGAGCGTCGCCAAGAAATTCGCCCTGGCCGTCGTGCTGGCGGTGTTCGCGCTGTCCTGGATCGACCCGAGCAGCCCGTTCGAGCAGGGCATGCACAGCGTGCTGACCGTGGTCGGCCTGCTGTGGCTGTGGCGCCACGACCGCCGCTGGCCGCTGCGCGACGGCCACTTCCTCGCCATCTGCGGCTTCATGGTGGCGCACTGCATCGCCGCGCGCTGGCTGTATTCCTACGTGCCCTACGACCAGTGGATTCAGTCGCTGACCGGCGGCTGGTCGCTGGATCGCGCACTCGGCTTCGAGCGCAATCATTTCGACCGGCTGATCCATTTCCTCTACGGCGTCTGCTTCGCCCCGGCCGTGCGCGAGTACCTGCGCCAGCGCTGGCCGGCGCTGTCGCCGCGCCAGGCCTTCGTGCTCGCGATCGCCGCGATCATGTGCACCAGCCTGATCTACGAGTGGATCGAATGGGCGATCGCCCTGACCATGTCGCCGGAAGCCGCCGAGTCCTACAACGGCCAGCAAGGCGACGTCTGGGACGCCCACACCGACATGTTTCTTGCGACACTGGGCGCGCTCGCCGCCTGGCCGCGCGCGCGGCGCTGAAGCCGCCGGCCGGCCGGCGATCGCGCTATTCGATCGGGATCCGACCAAGACCAAGAGAAGCCATGTCCGAATTCGAGTCCAGGTTCGATCCGGCAACCAGCGCCGACAGCTCCGCCGCCGCGACCGATGCGGCGGATGCCTCGCAACTGCGTACGCTCAGCATCTTGTATTACGTCCTGGCCGGGCTCAACGCCTTCATGCTGCTGTCGTTCGTCGGCGTCTTCGCCATCATCGTGGCCCTGGCGCCGGCTGGCCCAGCGACTTCGGAGACCTCGTCGGGCGACTCGACGATGGCGAGCGGCATCGCGTTCGGCCTCATCCTGGCCAGCTTCGTTTTCAGCCTGGCCTGCGCCGGGTTGCAGTTCATGACGGCGCGGCGTTTGCGCGAACGCCGCAGCCCCCGCTTCTGCCAGATCGTCGCCGGCCTGAGCTGTTTGTCGGTGCCACTCGGCACCTTGCTCGGTGTGTTCACCTTCATCGTATTGGCGCGTCCGTCGGTGCAGGCGCAGTTCGCCGCGCGCGATTGATTCGCCCCCGTCGCCGCAAGCCCGGAATGCGGCCGCAACCTCCCACCCAGGAAATCCATCCATGAACCAGGTCCCAGCCGCATCGGCGGTCGAAAACCCGCAGGACGCCTCGCAGCTCAAGACGCTGAGCATCCTGCACTACGTGTTCGCCGCCCTGTATCTGCTGCCGCTGCTGGTGGCCTTCCTGTACGTCTTCATGGGGGCGGCGATCCTCAACGGCGGCATCCAAAGCCAACCCGGCGACGAGGTCGGCGGCTATGTCCTGATCGGCTTCGCGGTGGCGTTGTTCCTGGTGGCCATCATCGGCGGCAGCCTGACCTTCATCGCCGCGCGCCGCCTCGGCCAGCGCCGCAGCCGCACGCTGTGCATGGTCGTCGCCTGCATTTCCTGCCTGTCGGTGCCGCTGGGCACCGCGTTGGGCGTGTTCACCCTGATCGTGTTGAGCCGGCCTTCGGTGAAGGCGCTGTTCGGCGAACGCTGATCGGAAGGTTTCGACATGGGAGCCGCCATGGTGCGATACAGCGACGGACTCGAAGTCAGGATCGGCGACCAGGTCCTGTCCTATGAACTCAATCGCGGCAGGATCGTGGCCCTGATCGACCGAGGCGAGTACTCGGCGCGGTTCCCGCAAGCCGAGTGGGCCTACCTGGAACGCGGCGTGCTCGTCGAAACCGACTTCGGCGGGCTGGTGCACTATCCGAACGGCTTCAAGCACGACGAGTTGTCGTTGATCGCCAGGGCCCCGGACCAGCAATAAGCCGGGCGCATCGTCGGCAGCACGCAACACCATGCAACACATCGACCCGCCCCGGCGGCTCGCGAATTTCATCAGCAGGAGCGAATCGATGGGCGCTTGGGGCATTAGCACGTTCGACAACGACGATGCGGCGGACTGGCTGGCCGATCTGTCGGACCACCAAAGCCTGGCCTTGGTGCGCGAGACCATCGCGGCCGCGCTCGAGGCGGACGATTATCTGGAAGCACCGGAAGCCTCGACCGCGTTGGCCGCCTGCGAACTGATCGCCGCCGCGATCGGCCGCCCCTCGGCCACCGCGCGCAAGCAGGAAACGCTGACCCACTGGATCGCGCACCGCAAGCCTTCGCCGGATGCCGCGCTCATCGCCGATGCGCTGCGCGCCATCGACCGCGTACTGGGCCCGGAGTCGGAGCTGCGCGAGCTATGGGAAGAGACCGACGATTACGCCGCCTGGCAGGCGGACGTCGTCCAATTGCGTTCGCGGCTGTCGCACTGAGGCATCGCCGTCGGTGGCGACTCTCACCGGCCTCCGCCTTCCAACCCCGCCCTCGCCCGTCGAGCCACGCACCGATCCAAACGCGGGCTATGGCGGCCTGANAGCCCGCTGCGTCCAGCCCGTTGGCTCCCCCGTCGGACCGATCGCTCCCGCCTGCGCCGCGCGTTGCGCGCAGCGCCAGCGACCGCGCCGGACCGTCCATGGCCGACGCGGGGCGGGCGGCATGTCCCTATGCCTCATCACCGGCCCGACCGGATCGCTGCCTGCGTTCCCGCCCGTGAGACTCGCCTGGAGTCGCGGGACGTGCACGCGCGATCACGGCGGGCCGCGAAGTTCATCGTCACCCATCGTCGCCGGCATCGCCGATCCGCCTCGACCCTGCACCGGCCGATGGATCGGCCGCGTCGGCATGCGAACGAGGACTGAGCGGTACCCGATGCGCATGCCGACGCGCCCTGTCGACGCGATCGCGGTGCGTCCTTCCAGTGGACGAGCCCGGCGTTGACCAGGCCGACACCGCGCCGGCGACGTCTCTATTTACTGTCGGCGCGCGTCGATTTGCGAGGAACGTTCAGGGACCGAATCGGGACGCGGCGGGAACGTTTCGCGATCGGGGGCGATGCCGAACATGCAGACCGCCAATGAGGTCACAGTGCAATCGTGTCGTCCGACAAGTTCGCGCCGATTCGTTCCCGCTTTGGTCCCCGAATTGCTTGGACTCGGCTTCGGCGCGTTTCGTAGGCTGGGCTTCCATCGAGCTTCGCCTACAGGGGGCGGACATGCGTACGACACTCAAGGGATTCATTCTCGCGGCCGCGTTGCTCAGCACGAGCGCCATCGCCCACGACACCGACGGCGCCTGCGCACAGGAAGGCGCCCGCATGACCGTGGTCGGCTCGTTCAATTTCAGCTCGCAAGACCTGCTGGAATTCCAACAGCGCGAACTCGGCGGCGGCATCCGGCTGCCGCCGGGCGGCATGTGTACGCCGAGCAGTTGCGGCATCGTCGACGACCATTGGGCGGTCGCGACCCGCCGTGCCTTCCAGTACTGCGAGCAGATCGCACCGGGCAGCATCGCCCAGGTAACCTCCCCGGCCACCTACAACGACACCTTGCTGCACCACTCCGCTTACAGCTTCGGCCCGAACACGCCGAACCTGCAGGGCCTGTGCGTGCGTTGCCAGGTGCTCAGTGGCACGCCGATCAAGCTGACGAAGGCGGCTAACGCGCTGCGGCCGTAAGCAGCGAAGCCGCCCCTCTGTAAACGGCGAAACCCATCGGTCGTAAGCGGCGAAACCCACCCGCCGTCATTCCCGAGAAGGCGGGAATCCAGAGACTTCAGAGGGATGCCCCGATAAAGCCCTGGATCCCCGCCTTCGCGGGGATGACGGATGGCGCAGTCGTGCGAACCGGGACTCCACGCGAACTGAAGTCTGCGGCCCGGCCAGGGCGCACAGCGCCCTGGCGTTCACGGATGCGCGAGCCGGTGGCTCGCAAGCGGATCCCTTCACCCCGCTTTCGCTGCGAAGACGGATTGAATTGTCGCGGGCTAGCGATGCCAGGCAGGCACAACCCAACAACCTGCAGGCAGTCGCTCACACCAGCGCGTGGCGTCGCGTATACGTCAGCACGGTATCGACGTGCTTCTGCAGTTCGCTGCGCACCGACTCTTCCAGCGGACACTCGGCCAGCACGTAATAGCCCGAACGCAGCACGTCGCGCCAGCGCGGCTGGCGCGGCAGCTTGGACAGGCTCAGGTAACGCTCCATCGCCCGCGCCCGCAGCCGGCCGTCGTCGACGGTGACGCGCCAGATCCGGCTTTTCTCGGCCAGTTCCAGCCGGCCGTGACCGGTGCTGCGTTCCCAGGCTTCGACCACCGCCAGCATCAACTCGACCAGGGCGCGGCGGAACGACGAGCGCATGGCCTCGTTGGCGGTAGCGTCCAGGGCCGAGGCGGCTTCGACGTCGGCCAGCGCTTCGACCGCGCCGGTGTCGATACCGACCGGCTCCAGGCCGACGCGCTCAACCTGTCCGACACCGAGCGCGTCCAGTCCGAGTACGATCAAACCCTCGCCCTGCCCGGTTTCGCTGAGCTGCGCGCGCAAGGCGCCGCCGCTGAGGCCGAAGTCGAGGCGCTGCGAGGCCGAGGACTCATCGAGCCGCTCCATCGCCTGGGCGAAGCGCGACGCGTCCGACTCCCCGAGCAATTCGCCGAAGGCACGTCCGGGCAGACTGTCGCCGGCCTGTCCGAGCAATTGCCCGGCACTGCGGTTGGCGGCGAGCACCTGGCCGCCGGCGTCGAGGACCAGCACCGCATCGTCGCGGCTGTCGAGCGCGGCCTGCAAACGCGTGCGGTCGACGCCGAGCTCGGCCGCGGCGCGACGGTAGTACTCCACTTCCTCGGCCAGGCGTGCCTGCCGAGCCGCTTCGGCGAGCCGGGCGCGCTGTTGCCGGCGCAGGAAGAACACGATCAGGCCGAGCAAGGCCGCCACTGCCGACACCGCGGTCAGCCACAAGGCCAGCGTGCGTTGCCGCAGGCTGAGTGCGCGCACTTCGTTCTCGGCGGCGAGCGCGGCGATGGTGCGGTCGCGTTCGGCGGTTTCGAAGCGGATCTGCATCCACTTCATCTCGCGGTCGTAGCGCGCCTCGCGCAAAGTGCGCGCGGCGACCTCGGACTCGCGCAAGGTCGTCAGCGCGCGCGGCCATTCGCCCAAGGCTTCGTAAGCATCGGCCAATTCGGCCAACAGCGCCGGCCGGTCGCTGTCCTGCGCCGGCAGGCTCGACAAGGCATCGCTCAGGCGCAGTTGCGCCGCACGCGCCTGCCCGGACAAACGCGCGGCGCGTGCGGCCTGCAATTGCAGCGGCGCCGGCGGCCGCACGCCATCTTCGGCGGCGAGGGCGAGACCGCGATCGGTCCAATCGCGCGCCTTGGCCAGATCGCCGCGCAGGATCGCGGCGCGGCCGAGTTCGGCATGCACACGCAGTTGGTAGGTGCGTTCGCCGGCTTTGACGAACGCGGCCAAGGCCTGCTCCAGCAGACCTTCGGCGCGTTGCGTATCGCCCGAATCCAGGGCCAGCACGCCCATGCTCTGCAGCACGTGAGCGGCTTCGATCGGATTGCCGACGCGGCGGAACTCGGCCAATGCCTGATCGTAATGACGCGCGGCATTATCGGTCGCGCCGAGATCGCGATAGATATCGGCGATGTTGTTGAGCACCGGGCCCAAGGCCGGCTCGCGGGCGTCGCGCTGAATTTCCAGACTCGACAGGAATGCCTGCAAGGCGCCGCGATAGTCGCCGAGCCGTCGCAGCGAGGCGCCGATGTTGTTCCAGCTCTTGGATTGCGCCGGGCGGTCTTGCTGGCGCTTGGCGATCTGCAAGGCCTGATGGAATTTGCCCAGGGCTTCGACCGTACAGTCCTGGCGGTAATCGAGCACGCCGCGACGGCGCACGAGTTCGTAGTCGACCTGCCAACCGGCGTCGGCGCCGGCCACGGCCTGCGCGCAATCGAGCGCACCGGCCGCCGCGGAAAAATCGCCGCCGCGCGAGCGCTGGTCGCCGGCCTCGTACAGTGCTGCGAGCGCATGCGCGCGATCGCCGCCGGGCGTCAGGCCATAGCGCCGCGAGCACTCGTCCGCGTCGGGCAGCGCCACGCTCGGCTGCAGCGGTCGACACGCCGCGTTCGCATCGGCCTGCGCTGCCGCCGCCGGCATGTTCAACAGGAAACTGGTCAGTACCGCAAAAGCCCAACACCTCGAACTGTCCTTGCCCACGCCCCGCTCCCGGCTGCCGCTATCGGCAGCTTTGCCGATCCGGCGCTGAAGCGGAAGCGATGGCGTTGGAGAAAGTCCCCATCGATCGCGCCCATTTAGCGCATTCGGTCACAGTGATCGTGGACTTCATCGACACTCGCACTTTCGCAGCAGTGCTCGTTCACCCCTGTCCCGGCCCTCTCCGTCTTGCGGTCCTCCCCTCGCTTCAAGCGCGGGAGAGCGGGAGTGGCCGCTTCCAGAGCAGGAGCGGCGGGCTACGGGATTTCTTTCGGTCACGAGGCGCGACCGCGCCGCCGCCGGTCGCCGCGCCCCTGCCAGGCGTTGGCACATTCCGCAGCGCCCGCCCCCGCCAACCGCCACATCGCGCACCCGGCGAATCGCTTAAAATGCCGGCCTGTCTCGACCCGATGGCCTGTAATGTCCCAGCCGCTTCCCCGGATCGCCGTCCTCGCATCGGGCCGCGGCAGCAATCTGCAGGCCGTGCTCGACGCCATCGCCGCCGGCCGGCTCGCCGCCGAAGTGGTCGGGGTGTTCTCCGACAAGCCTGGCGCGGCCGCGCTGGAGCGCGTGCCCGAGGGTTTGCGCTGGTCGGCCCCTGCCAAGGCCTACCCGAGCCGCGAGGCCTTCGACGCCGATCTCGCCGACGCCGTCGCCGCCTGCCGGCCCGACTGGATCCTGTGCGCGGGTTATCTGCGCATCCTCGGCAGCGCCTTCGTCGAGCGCTTCCGCGGCCGCACGATCAACATCCATCCCTCGCTATTGCCGAAGTACCGCGGCCTGCACACCCATGCACGCGCCCTTGCCGAGGGCGAGCGCGAACACGGCGCCAGCGTGCACTTCGTCATTCCCGAACTCGACGCCGGCGCGGTCATCGCCCAAGCGGTCGTCGCGATCGAAGCCGGCGACACGCCGGAAGCCCTGGCGCAGCGCGTGCTCGGGGTCGAACACCCGTTGTTGCTCGCGGTAATGAGACTGGCCGCCAGTGGCCGCCTGGCTGAACACGGCGCAACCGTCACCCTCGACGGTCATCCGCTATTTACGCCGCTGCGTTTAGATTTCGCCGGCGATCTGACCCACCCGGCCACCGGCCTCGCGGCCTGAACTCCGCACCCCGCGCACGGGTCGAACGCGTTCCGCACACGCCCTCCACGCGCTGCACTCGAGCCCTTTCAGGATTCTTCGCGTCGCCCATGAAGTCCCACCTGCCCCTGCTCTTGGCCGTGCTGATCGGCGCGGCCCTCCCCGGCAGCGCCTTCGCGCTGGAACCGTTCGTGGCCAATTACCAGGTCTTCAACAGCGGCAAGGCGCTCGGCGACGCGACCATGCAGGTCAAGCCCGAGGGCGGCCACTGGCGCATCGACCTGAACATCCATGCCGAACGCGGCATGATGGGCCTGGCCGGCGCCGCCGCCCAGCAAAGCACTTTGTTCGAAACCGCCGGCGAAGGCTACCGCCCGCTCAGCCAGACCATGGTGCGCAAGGTGCTGTTCTCCAAGCGCACGATCACCGGCGTCTACGACTGGAACAAGCGCAGCGCGCAGTGGAGCGGCGACGTCAAAGAACACCGCCGCAAGCCGATTCCGCTGGCCGACGGCGACATGAGCGGCCTGCTGATCAATCTCGCCGTGGTCCGAGACGCCCAACCCGGCAAGACCCTGAATTACCGCTTCGTGGATTCCGGCCGTGCCCGCCCCCATCAATACCTGGTGGCCCAGGAGCTGGAAGGCGTCAAGGTCGACGACATGAGCTTCAACGCGATGCGCGTCAACCGCGTGCAGAGCGGCAACGAGGAAACCTCGATCTGGGTGGTCGACGGCGTTCCCACCCCGGTGCGCATCCTGCAACGCGAAAATGGCCAGGACACCTACGATCTGCGTCTGGTCGAATACAAAGGAGTCAACGAACAATGACGACCCAAACGAATAGTCGAATCCCCAAGATTCGTTTTGCCTTGCTCGCGGCCGCGCTGACCCTCGCCAGCGCTCCGGCGTTCGCGGTCAAGCCGTTCAGCGCCGACTATTCGGCCAGCTACATGGGCATGCAGGGCAACGGCCGCATGACCGTCGCCGCCGCCGGTGCGAACCGCTGGAAGTACAGCCTGGCGGTGACCAGCCCGCTGGCGAATCTGCAGCAGTCGACCGTATTCGAGGAAAAGGCCGGCCAGTTGCGCCCGATCAGCGGCAGCGACAGCAGCAAGGTGCTGACCAAGAACAAGAACAAGAACGCGACCTACGACTGGGCGCGCGGCGTCGCCACCTGGACCGGCGACGTCAAGCCCGACCGCGCCGGCCCGATCAAGCTGGAGACCGGCGATCTGGACGCGTTGTTGATCAACCTGGCGTTGGTGCGCGATGCGCCCGCCGGCAAGCCGATGAGCTACCGCATGGTCGAAGACGGCCGCGTCAAGCAACTGACCTACACCGTCGAAGGCAAGGAAGCGATCACCGTCGGCGGCAAATCGCAGCAGGCGACCAAGCTGGTCAGCAAGAACGGCGACAAGGAAACCATCGCCTGGGTCGTCCCCGGCATGCCGGTGCCCGCGCGCATCCTGCAGCGCGACAAGGGCGCCGACGCGATCGACCTGCGCGTGCAGTCGGTGCGCTGAGGCGCCGCGCGACACCGGCAGCGCTGGCGCCGCGCCGGCACGAAAAAGCCCCGCTTCGGCGGGGCTTTTTCGTTGTCGTGGCGATTCGGGCGGGATGACATCGAGACCCTCGGCATTCCTGCAGCAGAGGGATTCCGCCTTTGCCGAGCGGCCGGAGGATTTGCCCTGCTTTGCGACGGCAATCTTTCGCCGAACGAAGAGCGAATCCCCCGCGCCAGTCACTGACGAATCGACTTCGTGCGACGCAAGGCGCAGCCCCCTTGTGCAAAGGGGGCGAACTATCGTGGCTGCATCGAGAGAGTTTCGGGAGCACAGGCGCTTCAGGGCGCTTCGTCGCAGCGAAGAACCGCCGAACCCCGCGCGCGGTTACTCCCCCTTTGAAAAAGGGGGGCTAGGGGGGATTTGCTTTGGGTTCTGCGGCGACATGCATTCGCCAACCCCAAAGCCGCCTCCGCATCCGATGCATGCGAGTCCACTTCATCACGATGCGAAGCGCCGCCCCTCTTCTCAAAGGGGCGACTCTCAAGGGCACTGGCTATCGCAAGTGCAATACGCTCGTCGTCAAACCCGGCGGATCTTCGCGCCCAGCTTGGACAGCTTGGCTTCGATGTTTTCGTAGCCGCGATCGAGGTGGTAGATGCGGTCGATCGTGGTTTCGCCCTGCGCCACCAGGCCGGCCAGGATCAGCGACGCGGACGCGCGCAGGTCGGTCGCCATCACCGGCGCGCCGCTGAGCTTGGGCACGCCGCGGATCACCGCGGTGTGGCCGTCGACGCGGATGTCGGCGCCCAGGCGCAGCAGTTCGTTGACGTGCATGAAGCGGTTTTCGAAGATCGTCTCGTTGATCACGCCCACGCCTTCGGCGACGCAGTTGAGCGCCATGAATTGCGCCTGCATGTCGGTCGGGAACGCCGGGTACGGCGCGGTCACCATGTCGATGGCGCGGGCGCGGCGGCCGCCCATGTCGAGGGTGATGCGGTCGCCGTCGACTTCGATCTGGGCGCCGGCATCGCGCAATTTGTCGAGCACCGAGTCGAGCGTGTCGGCACGGCTGTGGGTGACGGTGACGCGGCCGCCGGTCATCGCCGCGGCGACCAGGAAGGTGCCGGTTTCGATGCGGTCGGGCAGCACGTCGTGGCTGCCGCCGTGCAATTTTTCCACGCCGTGAACGACGATCCGGCCGCTGCCGGCGTTCTCGACGCGCGCGCCCAGGGCGTTGAGGCAGTCGGCCAGGTCGACGATCTCGGGCTCCATCGCGGCGTTTTCGAGCACGCTGGTGCCCTCGGCCAGCACCGCGGCCATCAGCACGTTCTCGGTGCCGGTGACGGTGACCACGTCGAAGACGAAACGCGCGCCCTTCAGGCGGCCCTTGCGCTGCGCCTTGATGTAGCCGTTCTCGACGGTGATCTCGGCGCCGAGCGCCTGCAGGCCCTTGATGTGCTGGTCGACCGGGCGCGAACCGATCGCGCAACCGCCCGGCAGCGAGACTTCGGCTTCGCCGTACTTGGCCAGCAGCGGGCCGAGCACCAGCACCGAGGCGCGCATGGTCTTGACCAGCTCGTACGGCGCGACATGGCTGTTGACCGTGGTCGGGTCGACGGTGATCGTCGCGCCTTCGCTGCGCACGCCGGCACCGAGCTCGCCGAGCAGCTTGGCGGTGGTCAGCACGTCGTGCAGTTGCGGCACGTTGCGGATCGTCACCGGCGCATCGGCCAGCAAGGTCGCGCACAGGATCGGCAACACGGCGTTCTTGGCGCCGGAAATCTGGACTTCGCCATTGAGCGGCTGCCCGCCTTCGACCACGATTTTTTGCATTTAGGGAGCCGGGTATAGGAAATGAAGAATCAGCAATGGTAAGAGCAGACGGCCGGGGACGGGTGAGGTCTCGGTGAAGTGCCGCCTTGGGCAGGTCGCAGGGTCGGCGCGGGCCCGCTGGCGAGCGCTCGCCGCGCCACCGC
This sequence comes from Lysobacter sp. 22409, assembly GCF_052045105.1. Taxonomy (NCBI): domain Bacteria; kingdom Pseudomonadati; phylum Pseudomonadota; class Gammaproteobacteria; order Lysobacterales; family Lysobacteraceae; genus Lysobacter; species Lysobacter sp. 22409. The sequence goes on from NZ_JBQEOE010000001.1 coordinate 51,589, forward strand.
TTCAGCGATTGCCGGCCTCTTCGGGGGTGAGGGTCTTCAGCGCCAGGGCGTGGATCTCGCCGCCCATGCGCTCGCCCAGGGTCGAATAGACCAGGCGGTGGCGCGCCAGCGGCAGCTTGCCGCGGAACGCCTCGGCGATCACGGTGGCCTCGAAGTGGACGCCGTCGTCGCCGCTCACTTGCGCTTGCGCGCCGGGCAGGCCTTGTTCGATCAGGGAGCGGATGGTTTCGGCGTTCACTACTCGAGCCTCTGGGTGATGCGGCCCGCCGTGCGGGCCAAGGGATGAAGCGGCAATGCGGACGACGCAGACGCGCTGCGTGCGCCGGAAGCCGGCTGAATGCGGGGTGGCCGCCGCCCGGGACGGATCCTTGCCTGGCAGGATCTGCCGCGCGGGACGGCGCTGGGCGGACGAACCGCTTAGAATTGACGGATTAGCCTAGCGGAAAGCCCTCCGGTCCGAAATGGCGACCTTCGAAACGGCCACTCTATGACCAGCACCGCACGCCCCGCCCTCGATCCCGCCTTCCTGCAATCGCCCGCGGCCCAGGCCGGCCTGGCCCAGAGCGGCCGCCGCGTGTTCGAGATCGAGGCCCAGGCGCTGGCGGCGGTCGCGGCCCGGATCGACGGCGATTTCACCGCCGCCTGCAAGCTGGTCCTGGCCGCGCGCGGCCGGGTCGTCTGCACCGGCATGGGCAAGTCCGGCCATATCGCCCGCAAGATCGCCGCGACCCTGGCCTCGACCGGCACCCCGGCTTTCTACGTCCACCCGGGCGAAGCCGGCCACGGCGACCTGGGCATGATCACCGACGCCGACGTGGTCCTGGCCCTGTCCTACTCGGGCGAAAGCGACGAAGTGCTGATGCTGCTGCCGGTGCTCAAGCGCCAGGGCAACCGCCTGATCGCGATGACCGGCCGGCCGCAGTCCACCCTGGCGCGCGAAGCCGACGTGCACCTCGACGTCAGCGTGCCGGCCGAGGCCTGCCCGCTCGACCTGGCGCCGACCTCCAGCACCACCGCCTCGCTGGCGATGGGCGACGCGCTCGCGGTCGCACTGCTCGAGGCGCGCGGCTTCACCGCCGACGACTTCGCCCGCTCGCACCCGGCCGGCGCGCTCGGCCGGCGCCTGCTGCTGCACATCACCGACATCATGCATGCCGGCGAGGAAGTGCCGCGGGTTCACGCCGATGCCAGCATCAGCGAGGCTCTGGTCGAGATGAGCCACAAGCGCCTGGGCATGACCGCCATCGTCGACGACGCCGGCTGCCTGATCGGTCTGTACACCGACGGCGACTTGCGCCGCACCCTCGACGACGCCGGCGTGGACCTGCGTTCGACCCGCATCGCCGAGGTCATGACGCGCTCGCCCAAGACCATCGGCGCCGACGCGCTCGCGGTCGAGGCGGCGCAGCTCATGGAAACCCACAAGATCAGCGGCCTGCTGGTCGTGGACACTGAACGCCGCGTGGTCGGCGCTCTCAATATTCACGACTTGTTGCGTGCGAGAGTGGTTTAACGGCCGGGAATGGAGAATCGAGAATAGGGAATCGCAAAGCGGTTCCTCGCGATTCCCACCCCATTCGGTGCAGACGATTCCCTATTCCCCATTCTCGATTCCCGATCCCGTGCCCTACAGCCACCTCAACGATTACCCCGCTGAAATCCGCGAACGCGCCGCCCGCATCCGGCTGGCCTGCTTCGACGTCGACGGCACGCTGACCGACGGCCGGCTGACCTACGACAGCGAGGGGCGCGAGCTCAAAAGCTTCCACGTCCAGGACGGCCAGGGTCTGTCGCTGCTCGGCAAGTTCGGCATCGCCGTGCATTTCGTCACCGCCCGCGGCGGCGTCATCGCCGCCCAGCGCGCGGCCGAGCTCGGCGCCACTGCCCACGGCGACGTCGCCGACAAGCTCGCCTGCGTACAGCAGATCGCCGCCGGCCTGGGGCTGTCGCTGGACCAGGTCGCTTTCATGGGCGACGACCTTGCCGACCTCAAGATCCTGCCCCACGTCGGCCTGTCGGTCGCCCCGGGCAATGCTCACCCCTGGGTGCGCGAGCGCGTGCACTGGCGCACCGTCGCGCGCGGCGGCGAAGGCGCGGCGCGCGAACTGTGCGATCTGCTGCTGGGCGCGCAAGGCCATGCCGAGCGCGTGCTGACCGGTGCGCTCGGATGAGCTGGCGCGGCATGCTGACCCTGATCCTGATGGCCGCCGCGGCGCTGAGCGGCTGGGCGCTGTGGTCGCAACGCGACAAGAACGGCGGCGACGGCCGCGCCGAGGCGCGCCCGGACTACGTGCTCAACCAGTTCGAGGCGGTCGTGCTCAACAAGGAGGGCAAGGAATCGTTCACCTTGCGCGCTCCCAAGCTGACCCGCGACCCGAACGAAAAAACCCTGGACGTCACCACCCCGCTGTTCCTGATTCCGCCGAAGGCCGGCGGCAGCGGCGGGCCGTGGGAAGTGCGCTCGCAGCGCGGCTGGGTCAGCGCCGAGGGCGACGAAGTACGCCTGCGCGGCCAGGTCAAGGCCGACAGCACCAATGCCGACGGCAAGCCGATCAATATCTCGACCGAGGAACTGAACGTGTTCCCCGACACGAACAAGGCCACGTCGGCCGTTCCGGTCAGGTTGATTCAGCCCGGCACTATAATGACGGGCTCGGGACTGCAGGCCGATCTCGAAACCAAGAACGTCACCATCCCCAACGTCAAGGTCCGCTATGAAGCGAAAGCCCGCTAACTGGCCGGCGCTGTGCCTGGTCGCCCTTCTGCTGGCGCCGGCGGCCGCGCTCGCGCGCTCTTCGGACCGCAACCAGCCCATGGATGCCGGCGCCGACAGCAGCAATTGCTCGGTCAGCACCGATTCGGGCCCTTGCGTGCTCACCGGCAACGTCAAGATCACCCAAGGCACCTTGATCATCAATGCCGCCAAGGCCGACATCAAGCGCGCCGGCGGCGACATCAGCTTCGTCACCCTGACCGGCTCGCAGGCGACGCTGAAGCAGGAACTCGACGACGGCGCTCCGTTCAACGGCCGCGCCAACAAGATCGAGTACGACATGCCGAAGGACACCATCGTCCTGACCGGCAACGCCTACGTCGACAAGAACGGCGACACCATCAAGAGCGAACGCATCGTCTACAACTCCAAGACCGGCCAGGTCGAGAGCGGTGGCACCGGCGGCCGCGTCAACATTCGCATGCTGCCCAAGAGCAAGACCGCCGCGCCGGCCAAGGGAGGCGGCTGATGCTGGTCGCACAAGGCCTGCGCAAGGCCTACCGTTCGCGCGAGGTCGTGCGCGACTTCGGCCTGACCCTCGATGCGGGCGAAGTGGTCGGCCTGCTCGGCCCCAACGGCGCCGGCAAGACCACCTGCTTCTACATGATCGTCGGCCTGGTCCCGGCCGATGCCGGCCAGATCGTCCTCGACGGCAAGGACATCACCTCCGAGCCGATGTACGCCCGCGCCAAGTACGGCGTCGGCTACCTGCCGCAGGAACCCTCGGTGTTCCGCAAGCTCAGCGTCGCCGACAACCTGCGCCTGGTGCTGGAACTGCGCGACGACCTCGACCGCGCCGGCATCGAGCGCGAGCTGGCCAGCCTGATGGACGAACTGCAGGTGACCCATGTCGCCGAGCAGCTCGGCGCCAGCCTGTCCGGCGGCGAGCGCCGCCGGGTCGAGATCGCCCGTGCCCTGGCCGCCCGCCCGCGCCTGATGCTGCTGGACGAACCCTTCGCCGGCGTCGACCCCATTTCGGTCGGCGAGATCCAGCGAATCGTGCGCCATCTCAAGAATCGCGGCATCGGAGTGTTGATCACGGACCATAACGTCCGTGAAACCTTGGGCATTTGCGACCGGGCGTATATCCTGAACGACGGTGGCGTGCTCGCGCAGGGGGCTCCGGACGCGCTGCTGGCCAATCCCGATGTCCGCCGTGTCTATCTGGGTGAGCAGTTCCGTCTGTAACCTAGCGGTTGCCGGGCGCGGACGGCGCCCACGACGCGCGGCCCGGGCCGACAGCCATCTCAGGTCGCGTTAGCAATCGATGATGAAGCCCCGCCTCCAAGCCTCGCTCGGACAACAGTTGGTGATGACGCCGCAATTGCGGCAGGCGATTCGCCTGCTGCAGCTGTCGGCTGTCGAACTGGAAGCCGAACTGGCCACCGCGATCGAGAGCAATCCGCTGCTCGACTGGACCGACCCGTCCGCGGTCAACGAAGACGAACCGCGCCCGCCGCCGAGCACCGAGGAAGGCGCCGAAGCGCCGACCGCCGAACCCGAATGGACCATGGACGACGGCGAGACCTGGTACGAGCGGGTCGGGCCCTCCGATCACGGCGATGAAGACTCGCCCGCGGCCGAACAGGTCGCCGAGGCCGAGACCCTGCACGACCATCTGCTGTGGCAACTGCACCTCAGCCCGCTGTCGCAGCGCGACCGCAGCATCGGCGTGGCCCTGATCGAGGCGATCGACGACGACGGCTACCTGCGCGAAAGCCTGGCCGCGATCGTCGAATCGCTGGCGATGGGCGTCAGCGAGGAAGAAGTCGCGACCGTGCTGCACCAGGTGCAGCGCTTCGACCCGGTCGGCTCCGGCGCTCGCTCGCTCAGCGAGTGCCTGAGCCTGCAGCTCAACACCTTGTCCGACGACACCCCGGGCAAGGCCCTGGCCCTGGTGATCGCCGGCGAACCGCTGGAACGCCTGCCGAGGATCGGCGCGGCCGGCCTGGCCAGCGAACTCAAGCGCGACATCGCCGAGGTCGAGACCGCGGTGCAGTTGCTGCGCTCGCTCGACCCGCGCCCCGGCGCGCAGATGGGCGCGATCTCCACCGACACCTATGTCACCCCCGACGTGGTGATCTGGCGCCAGAACGGCCTGTGGCGCGTGGCCCTGTCGGAAGCGATGCGTCCGCGTATCTCGATCCATCGCGGCTACGAAAGCATGATCCGCCACGCCAACGCCTCCGACGCCAGCTATCTGCGCGGCCATCTGCAGGAAGCGCGCTGGCTGCTCAAGAGCCTGGAAGCGCGCGGCGACACCTTGCTCAAGGTCGCGCGCTGCCTGCTCAAGCAACAGGCCGGTTTCCTCGAATTCGGCGACAGCGCGCTGCGCCCGCTGACCCTGCGCGAGGTCGCCACCGAAGTCGGCCTGCACGAATCCACGGTCTCGCGCGCGATCGCCCGCAAGTACGCGCGCACCCCGCGCGGGACCATGCCGCTGCGCGCTTTCTTCGCCTCCGGCATCGACACCGGCTCCGGCGGCGAGGCCTCCAGCACCGCGATCCAGGCCATGATCCGGCGCCTGATCGAGGCCGAGAACCCGCGCAAACCCCTGTCCGACGCGCGCCTGGCCGAAACCCTCAAGGCCACCGGCGTGCCGGTCGCGCGCCGCACCGTGGCCAAGTACCGCGAGGCGATGAGCATCCCCTCGTCGCAAGAGCGCGTGCGCATGGCCTGAGGCCGCCAAATCCCGCAAAGCCGCGGGATTTCGGCCTCTATTCCCCATCGAATCAGTGACTTAACAACGACCTACGACCATTGTTGCGGTCTTGCCACTTGCACCCAGAGCTGAGCGTGAGATGCTGGAATCCCTGGCCCCGGCCAGGGCGTCAATCAGGCCCCGAAGCCGTCGACGACCGACGGTCCGGAGCCCAGTCTGCATTCTCCCGCGACGTGAAGGAGGTCTCCGATGCGTATCGAAACCCACGGCCAGCAACTGGAAGTCACTGCAGCCCTGCGTGACTATGTGGAAACCAAGCTGGCCCGTCTGCAACGCCATTTCGACCAACCCTTCGACGTGCGTACCCAGCTCAGTCTCGACAAGCCCGACCATCGCGCCGAGGCCACCGTTCTCATCGCCGGCCGTACCCTGCACTGCGACGCCGCCGCCATCGACATGTACGCCGCCATCGATCTGCTCGCCGACAAGCTCGACCGCCTGCTGATGAAGCACAAGAGTAAGCAAGTCGACCATCACCGTGGCGAAAGCCTCGCACGCAACGGCGAATTCGTAGGCTGAACCCGCTCCCCGGGACCCGGTCATCGATCCAGACACGCTGTCATGCCGCTTTATGAATTACTGAGTGCGGAACGGGTCGCGATCGTGGTCGAGCCCGGCGATCGCAATACCGTGCTCGATGTCGCCGCACGCATGCTCTGCGACGGCAATGCCTCCACTGCGTTCGCCCTGCGCGCAAGCCTGGGCGAACGCGAACGCCTCGCCAGCACCGCCATCGGCCACGGCGTCGCCATTCCGCACGCGCGCACGCCCTTGTTCGAAAACAGCCGCGGCGCCTTTCTCAGATTGGCCCAGCCGATCGATTTCGGCGCCATCGACGGGCGCCCGGTCGACCTGGTCCTGGCCATGGCCATTCCCGAGCACCACGTCCAGCAACATCTGCAGTTGCTGGCGGAACTGGCCGAACGCTTCGCCGATAGCGGCTTTCTCGAGCGATTGCGCACGGCACCGAACGTCGCCGAGCTGAGCTATCGCCTGCTCGATCACGTTCGCCGCAGCGCGGCCTGAGCCGTGCCGTTCTGGGCTGCGGCGATTCGAGGCGTACGCATCTGAGACGCACTGATCCCAGCCCCGCTCGTTCCCCGAGCCGCTGAGCCGGTCTATCGGCTCGCCCGCCCCACTTGCTTCACACCGCGCCGCGGACGCGACCGGGTCCGCGCCGATGCGGACACTGCCATCGCTTTGCTCGTAAACTTCCGTCCATGAGCAAGAGCATCCGTGCAGGCGAACTGTTCGAACAGCAGCGCGAGCGCCTCGCCCTGCGCTGGGTGGCCGGCCAACGCGGCGACGGCCGCCTGGTCGAAGCGGTCAATACGGTCGCGCGGCGCCCGTCGCTGGCCGGCTATCTCAATGCGATCTATCCGAACAAGGTGCAGATCCTCGGCACCGAAGAGCTGACCTGGCTCGACGGCCTGGACTCGCGGCTGCGCTGGGAAACGATCGAGAAGATCATCCAGTTCCGGCCCTTGGCCCTGGTCATCAGCAAGGACCAGCCCTGCCCCGAAGACCTGCGCATCGCCGCCGAGGAAACCGACACCCCGTTGTGGGTCTCGCCGCGCCGTGGCCACGAGTTGCTCAATCACCTGCAATACCATCTGGCGCGCGCGCTGGCGCCGCAGATCACCCTGCACGGGGTATTCATGGAGATCTATTCGATCGGTGTGCTGATCACCGGCGAATCGGGATCGGGCAAGAGCGAACTGGCGCTGGAACTGGTGACGCGCGGCCATCGCCTGGTCGCCGACGACGCGCCGGAATTCACCCAGATCGCGCCCGACGTGCTCGACGGCACCTGCCCCGACATGCTCCAGGACCTGCTCGAAGTGCGCGGCCTTGGCGTGCTCAACATCCGCCAGATGTTCGGCGACACCGCGGTCAAGAACAACAAATACCTGCGCCTGATCGTGCACCTGACCAAGCCGATGAGCGAACCGCTGCCGGCCGGCATGGAGCGCCTGACCGGCGACACCGGCATCCGCCGCGTACTCGATCTCGACGTGCCGATGATCACCCTGCCGGTCATGCCCGGCCGCAACCTCGCCGTGCTCACCGAAGCGGCGACGCGGCTGCACAGCCTGCGCATGAAAGGCCTCGACCCGGCCGCGGCCTTCATCGCCCGGCACAGCAACTTCCTGGAGCGCGGCGAATCGTGAGCAACTCCCCCTTCGACACTGCCTCGGCCGCCGAGAGCAACGCTTTCACCCTGGTCATCGTCAGCGGCATGTCCGGCTCGGGCAAGTCGGTGGCGCTGAACACCTTCGAAGACCTGGGTTTCTACTGCGTCGACAACCTGCCGGCGGAACTGCTGCCGCAGTTCGTGCAGAACGTGATCAAGGCCGAGGAAGGCATGCCGACCAAGCTCGCGGTCGGCATCGACGTACGCAACCGCCACAGCGACCTGGCCAATATTCCCGAATGGCTGTCGGCCGTCGGCGCGCTCGGCGCCGACCCCAGGCTGGTGTTCTTCGAATCCAGCGACGGCGTGCTGCTCAAGCGTTACGCCGATACCCGCCGCCGCCATCCGCTGAGCCAGTTCGGCCTGGCCCTGGCCGATGCGATCTCGCTCGAGCGTCAGGTGCTCAAACCCCTGCGCCAGATCGCCGATGCGATCGTCGACACCAGCGAGCTCAACGTTCATCAGCTGCGCCGCCACGTCATCACCGAATTCGCGATGGGCGGCGACGCCGGCATGTCGCTGCTGTTCGAGTCCTTCGCCTATCGTCGCGGCGTGCCGGCCGACGCCGACTTCGTCTTCGATGCGCGCGGCCTGCCGAACCCGCACTGGAACCCGGCGCTGCGGCCCTTGTCGGGCCGCGACGGCGGCGTGCGCGATTATCTGGAAGCGCAGGCCGACGTGAACCTCTACGTCGAGCAGATCAGCCAGTTCCTCGACACCTGGCTGCCGCGCCTGCAAGCCGACAGCACGCGCAGCTACGCGACCATCGCCTTCGGCTGCACCGGCGGGCGCCATCGCTCGGTGTACCTGGCCGAACGCATGGCCGAACACGCCCGCACCCGCGGCTGGAACGAAGTCGCCGTGCACCATCGCGAGCTCGACTGAGCCGCGCGCCGCAGCTCATCCAGACCTCGAACGCAGCCCTCTTCTTGAGCGTGTTAACGCAGCCCTCCTCCCCCTTTGCAAAGGGGGCTAGGGGGATTTGCTCTTAAGCACCGTCAAGCCGCGCGTGCAGAGCAAATCCCCCGCGCCAGTCGCTTTCCACAGACTTCGTACCACGCAGGGCGCCGCCCCCTTCTGCAAAGGGGGCGAACTGACGCATGCGCCTTGCAGAGGGGAGGCGAACGCAGTTCCCCCTTTGCGGCGATATGAACGCGCTCTGAGCCTCGCCCGCGACCGGCTTGGCGTCCTTACAAATTTTTCCCATTGCCGTGTCGCGACGCTTGCAAGCCTCGCCTTAGTTTCGGGCTGTGCCGGGCGCTGAGCGCTCCGGTGCGTCTGAATCCCCACGGAGCCACGATATGAAAGCCATGATCCGCCGCCTCGCGCCGATGCTGCTTGCGGTCGGCGTGCTCGCCTTGCCGCCGGCCGCGATGGCGCAAGCGCAATCCGCACCACCGGGCGATGCGATGCAACGCACCGAGCCGCCGGTCAACGATCAACGCGGCCAGGCACCGATACCGCCACCGGCCGACACCACCGTACCGGCGAGCTTCGCGGACCTCGACCGCAACGGCGACAGCAAGATCAGCCGCGACGAAGCCGCGCTCGATGCGCGCCTCGCCGCGAACTTCGCCACGCACGATCACGACGGCGACGGCGCCTTGTCGCTGGCCGAGTACCAGGCCGGCGATGGCAAGCGCGGCGGCGACAAATGACGCCGCCGCGTCCGCTGCCGATCGCGCCCTCTCCTGACCGCCAAGGATCACCCGCCAAGGATCATCATGAATATCTTTACCACTCGCGCTCACCCGCGTGCCCTGGCCGCGGCCTTGAGCGCCCTGTTCGCCGCCGGCCTGCTCGGCGGTTGCAACAAGCCCGAGCCGGCGCCGATGGAATCGAGCGGGCCGGCCCCGGCCACGACCGATCCGGGGCCGACGCCGCCCGCGAACGACCCGGCACCGGCAACCGCCATGCCGCCGGGGGACCTCCCGCCGGCGAACCTGCCTCCGCCGACCGACACCCCCAGCGACACCCCGCCGGTGCAGAACCCGCAACCGACACCGACCGGGCCGCCACCGCCGTCCGAGGACCGCGCACCGTCGATGCGGTGACGCGGCACCATCCGCAGCGCAGCGGGCCGTCACAGCAAGGCCCGCCTGCGCCGTGATCCCGATCGGCCGCGGCGCCCATCGATCACGCTTCCATCGCGCCCCGGGCACCCCGCTCGCGGCACCGCTCGCCCCGCATTCGCCGCGGGCGGACTCGAAGAATCAAACAGTTGCCCGCCGCGTTCCGGCCCTCGACCCGGAGCGCCCGTCGCCGTGCCCGCGGACCGCCGCATTCGGCGCTTCCGGCTTGTCACTCCGCTCTGTTAAGTTGGAGGCATGTCCGTCGGCGTCCTTCTCATCACCCATTCCGGTATCGGCAGCGCACTCGTCGCGGTCGCCAACCGCCTGCTCAACCCCTTGCCGCTGCGCACCGAAGCGCTGGAGGTCCCGTTCGACGCCGACCCCGACGCTCTGCTGCCGCTCGCGAGCGCGGCGCTGCGCCGCGTCGACGACGGCGACGGCGTGCTGGTGTTGACCGATCTCTACGGCGCCTCGCCGAGCAACCTCGCCGCGCGCGTGTCGCGGCTGGGCACGCCGGTGCGGCGCGTGTCGGCCTTGAACCTGCCGATGCTGCTGCGGGTGATGAACTACTCGGAGCTGGAACTGGACCAACTGCCGGCGATCGCCGCCGCCGGCGCCCGCAACGGTGTAATCCTGGATGACGCCTGACCGCATGACGCGACTCGCAACGACGCGTAAGACCATTGCCTGAGGACCCCGACATGATCGAACGCGACCTGACTGTTTCCAACCGACTCGGCCTGCACGCCCGCGCCACCGCCAAACTGGTGCAGGTGCTGTCGGCCTTCCGCAGCAACGCCACGCTGACCGCCAAGGGTCGCGAGGTCAACGCCAAGAGCATCATGGGCGTGATGCTGCTCGCCGCCGGACAAGGCACCCACGTCAAACTGCGCGTCGAGGGCGAGGACGAAACCAATGCCGCCGACGCGGTGATCGCCCTGTTCGACCGTCGTTTCGACGAAGACAGCTGAGCCGGAGGCGCGCATGAGGCAGGAATTCCAGGGGCATGGGGCATCGCGCGGCAGCGCGCTCGGCCGCGCCCGCGTCCGCCTGCCGCATGCGCTGGAAGTCGCCGAGGAACGCATCGGCCACGACCAGGTCGAAGCCGAGCTGGCCCGCCTGCACGTCGCCATCGATACCGTCCGCAACGAAATGCACACCCTGCGCGACCGCCTGCACGGCGCGCTCGCGCACGAGGTCGGCGAGTTCCTCGATCTGCACACCCTGCTGCTCGACGACCCGGAACTGCTGCACGGCCTCGACGAACTGATCCGCAGCGGCCACTACGCCGCCGACTACGCCCTGCGCCTGCAGCGCGACCGCATCGCCTCGGTGTTCGAGGCCATGGACGACGCCTATTTCCGCAGCCGCGTCGACGACATCGACCAGGTGATCGGGCGCATCCATGCGGCGCTGCATCGGCGCGACCACGATACCTCCGGGGTCGCGGGCGAGATTTTGGTCACCGACAACGTCGCCCCGGCCGAACTCGCGCAACTGCAGGCCCAGGGGGTGATGGCGATCGTCACCGCCGCCGGCAGCACCCTGTCGCACAGCGCCATCCTCGCCCGCAGCCTGCACCTGCCGCTGGTGGTCGGCACCGCCCAGGCGCTGCTGAAGATCAACGACGGCGACGCCCTGGTCGTCGATGGCGCCACCGGCACGGTGATCCTCGAACCCAATGCCGAGGACCTGCGCAGCCACCGCACCCGCACCCGCGAACTCGCCCGCGAACGCAAACAGTTGCATCGCCTGCGCCGCGAGCCGACCCGCACCCTCGACGGCGTCGACATCAAGCTCTACGCCAACGCCGAATCACGCGAGGACGTGGCCGAGGCGCATTCGCTCGGCGCCGCCGGCGTCGGCCTGTACCGCACCGAGTTCCTGTTCCTGCAGCGCAACGAACTGCCCGACGAAGACGAACAGTTCCGCGTCTATCGCGACGTCGTCCTCGGCATGACCGGCCGCATGGTCACCATCCGCACCCTCGACCTCGGCGCCGACAAGGCCGACAAGACCGGCCTGGCCCTGCGCGACGAGCCCAATCCGGCGCTCGGCGTGCGCGGCGTGCGCCTGTCGCTGGCCCGCGACGGCCTGCTCGAAACCCAGTTGCGCGCGATCCTGCGCGCCTCCGGCTACGGCCCGGTGCGGATCCTGGTGCCGATGGTCAGCTCGGCCGAAGAGATGCGCCGCGTGCGCGAGCTGTTGAACCGCGTCGCCGCCGACCTGCGCCGGCAGGGGCAGGAGATCGCCGACGACGTGCCGCTCGGCGCCATGATCGAAGTACCGGCCGCGGCCATCGCGCTGCCCGGCTACATCAACACCATCGACTTCCTGTCGATCGGCACCAACGACCTGGTCCAGTACCTGCTCGCGGTCGATCGCAACAACGAAGCGCTGAGCGAGCTCTACACGCCGCTGCATCCGGCGGTGTTGCGGGTGATCCGCGACGTGATCCGCCTGGCCCAGGCGCGCGGCAAGCCGGTCGCGGTGTGCGGCGAAATGGCCGGCGACGCCAACTTCGCGCCGCTGCTGCTGGCCCTGGGGCTGGAGGAATTCAGCCTGCATCCGGCGACCTTGCTGGAATTGCGCCGCGCGATCCGCTCGCTCGACCTGAGCGTGCTGCGCAAACGCGCGCCGGCGCTGCTGCGGGCGCGCGACCGCGCCGGCATCGAGGCCTGGCTGCGCGGCTGATGCGCGCCTGACACGCAGCTGATATGCGGCCGCGGTCTGCGCGGCCTTGGCCCGGCGCCGCTGCGCCGCCGCGTCGTTCATCTCCAGGCGCCGCAATCACGCCTTCTTCCGACGCAAGGCTGAAAGCTGGGCTTTGTAAGCTGCAGGGGCGATAATCGCCGCATGAACATCTGACCCTCGCCGGCTTCGTGGCCGCGTCCGTCACCCGCCAGGAAGTACCGTATGGCCGAAGCCGTCCGCCACGACAAAACCGCACGTCAGCTGCGCCTGCTCTCCGACGCGCTCGACAGCGGTCGTCTGGGGCCGGTGCGGCGCCTGGTCAACACACTCTCCCCGGCCGAGATCGGCAACCTGCTCGAATCGCTGCCTCCGGGCAAGCGCGTGGTGGTGTGGGGCTTGGTCGACCCGGAAGACGACGGCGAGGTGCTGGTCCACGTCGGCGAGGAAGTGCGCGAAAGCCTGCTCGCGGACATGGACACCGACGAGATCGTCGCCGCGGTCGAAGACCTCGACATCGACGACTTGGCCGACCTGGTCGAAGACCTGCCCGACACCGTCATCGACGAAGTGCTCAAGTCGATGGATCGCGAGAACCGCGAGCGGCTCGAACAGGTCCTGTCGTATCCGGAAGACACCGCCGGCCGCCTGATGAACCCGGACGTGGTGACGGTGCGCGCCGACACCACCATCGACGTGGTGCTGCGCTACCTGCGCCTGCGCGGCGAGCTGCCCGAACACACCGACCACCTCTACGTGGTCAGCCGGCGTCATCAGTACCTTGGCCGCATCGCCCTGGCCGCGCTGCTCACCCATGAGCCCGGCACCGCGATCAACAAGCTGATCGACGACGAACAGCCGGCGATCGACGTGGGCGAAACCGCCGCCGAAGTCGCGCGCCAATTCTCCGACCACGACTGGATCAGCGCCCCGGTCGTCGACGACAACAACATCCTGCTCGGCCGCATCACCATCGACGACGTCGTCGACATCATCCGCGAACAAGCCGAGCACCAGGCCTTGAGTGCGGCCGGCCTGGACGAGGACGAAGACTTGTTCAGCCCGGTCCGGCGCGCGTTCCGGCGCCGACTGATCTGGCTGTCGATCAACCTGTGCACGGCCTTCCTGGCCGCCAGCGTGGTCGGCCAGTTCGAGGACAGCATCGCCAAGCTGGTCGCCCTGGCCGCGCTGATGCCGATCGTCGCCGGCATGGGCGGCAACGCCGGCACCCAGGTGCTCGCGCTGATGATCCGCGGCCTCGCCCTCGGCCAAATCGGCGCCTCCAACGTCGGCGTGCTGCTGCGCAAGGAATTGATGGTCGCGTTGATCAACGGCCTGGTGCTCGGCGTCGGCCTGGGCCTGATCGTGTTGGCCTGGTTCCGCCAGCCCGGCCTGTCGCTGGTGATCGGCGCCGCGCTGACCATCAACCTGCTGACCGCCGCCGCGGGCGGCGTGTTGGTGCCGATCACGCTCAAGCGGCTCGGTTTCGACCCGGCCCTCGCCGGCGGCGTGATGCTGACCACCCTCACCGACGTGATGGGCTTCCTGAGCTTCCTCGGCTTGGCGACGCTGATCTTGATTCATTGATCTTGATTCATTGATCTTGATTCATTGATCCTGATTCATTGATCTTGATTCATTGATCTTGATTCATTGATCCTGATTCATTGATCCTGATCCATTGATCGCGCCGCACTGAGCCATCGGGCGCGAGCGGCGACCGCTCGTACCCGGACGAGCGGCCTCGGCGGCGCCGCAACGGCCGACTAAGATCGCCGGCATGTTGCAGGAAGCAGACATCGAACAGGCCGTGGACCTGCAGGCACGCAGCTACGCGCTGCTGAAGTGGATGGCCGAAGGAATCCGGCGCGGCTTCATCGGCTTCGACGCCGCCCATGCCTATGCCCACGATGCACAAGCCGCCGCGGCCTGGATCGAACGCCACTACGCCGACCTGCCGCCGCCGGCGCGCCCGCCGCGCGAACACCTCGCCGCGTTCTGCCGGTTATTCACGACCTATCTCGACGGCGGCCAGCGCCTGGTCCGCGATCCGGGCCAGCGCCTGTACTCGCCGGATGCGCATTGCTTCTGCGAGATGTGCAGCTGGTACATCCACAACGCCTCGCTGAAAGCACGCACGATCTCCAGCGGCGACCGCCGTCGCGCCAACCGTCAGATGCGCCACAGCCTCGACGAGCTGGCGCTGAAGCACGATCGCCTGCTCGAAGACCGCGATGTCGATGTCCTGATGCGTGATGCGGCATTCCGCGAAGCCTTGGCGCTGTATGCCTACACCGAGACCCTGCTGCGCCGCCTGCGCGGCGGCGGCGCCGAGATCGGCGTGCCGCTGGCGCTGTGGCGGCGCTTCGCCTGGACCGAGCAAGGCGCGCCGAAGCGCAAGTTCCGCCTCAGCGTGGCGGCGGTCCTCGATGCATCGGCCTTGCTGCGGCAGCGCCTGGCCGCGCCGGGCTGAAAGTCCCTAATGCGAAGCCGTCGCTGCGCCGCGCTTGAATCGCGTCCGGGCGCGATCGATGATGCGGGCAACCCGCTACGGAGAACGTCGATGCCGCATGGCCGTCCGCTTCGTCTTGCAACCGCCTTGCTGATAGTCGGCTCGCTCGTTCTCGCTGCCGCTTGCACGCCCTCCGCCACCCGACCCGACGCCGCCCCCATGTCCGACACCCGAGCGCACGGCCATTTCGTTTCGCGCCAACTCGAACGCGACGGCATCGTCCACCGTTATCAGGTGTTCCTGCCATCGCGCCGCGCCGGCGGCGAACGGCCGGCCTTGATCATGTTCCTGCACGGCTCGGGCGAGCGCGGCGACGACAACCGCAAGCAAGTCGAGGTCGGGCTCGGGCCGGTGGTCCGTTCGCGCCTCGACGAGTTCCCCGCGATCGTCGTGTTCCCGCAGATGCATACGGACCAAGCCGACCTCGAACGCTTCGGCGACACGGCCTTCGCGATTCTCGATGCGGTGCAGGCCGAGTTCGACGGCGACCCGCAGCGGGTGTTGCTGACCGGTTTGTCGCTCGGCGGTTATGCCAGCTTCGAGCTGGCCCTGATGCAACCCGAGCGCTTTGCCGCGGTGGTGCCGATCTGCGGCGGCTTCGACCCGCCGGAAGCGCAGTTCGTCGCCCGCCGCAAAGCGCTCGGCGGCGTGTCCAGCCACGACGAAGCCGCGCAGAAATTGCGCGGCATTCCGTTCTGGGTCTTCCATGGCGCGAAGGACGACGTGGTGTCGGTGGAAAATTCGCGCCAGATGGTGGCCGCTCTGAAGCGCGCCGGTGCCGAGGTGCGCTATACGGAATTCCCGGAAGCGAAGCACAACAGCTGGGATCCGGCCTATGCGACCGCGGCGCTGTGGCCTTGGTTGTTCGCGCAACGCAGGCCTTGATGGATTCGCATCGTTCGCTGGAGGAAAACAAATCCCCCTCAATCCCCCTTTTGCAAAGGGGGAGGCCTAACGATGGGTGTTGAGTGATGCAGCGAGCTGGTGAGCGGCACCGCTAACGGCGGCCTGCCTGGACATGCACTAAGCAAGGTTGTGCCAGCCGCATAGCGACTAGCCGCCAAGACGACCTTCCCCCTTTGGAAAAGGGGGACCGAGGGGGATTTGCTCTCCCCTTACGCCCGGCGCAACAACCAGCCGCCGCACAACCAGCGAATCAAGCCTTCTTCAAGAACTCGGTCTTCAGCACGAGTCCCTTGACCTTGTCGACGTTGCACTCGATCTCGCCTTCCTCGTCGGTCAGGCGGATGTTCTTGCACAGGGTGCCGCGCTTGAGGGTCACCGAGGTGCCCTTCACTTTCAGGTCCTTGATGAGCAGCACCGAGTCGCCGTCGGCAAGCGGGGTGCCATTGCTGTCTTTCACGATCATGTCGATATCCGGTAAACGGCCGCGCCACGACGGCGCGGCGAAAAACATCAACCCTTGAGCAGGGCCTCGAGCACCGCCATGCGCACGGCGACGCCATTGGCGACCTGGGTCAGGATCAGCGATTGCGGGCCGTCGGCGACCTCGTCGGTGATCTCGACGCCGCGATTCATCGGCCCCGGATGCATCACCACCGCATCGGCCGCGGCGCGCTTCAGGCGCGCCGCGCTCAAACCGTAGTCGCGGTGGTAGTCCTGCAAGGAACTGACCAGGCCTTCTTCCATGCGCTCGCGTTGCAGGCGCAGCATCATCACCGCGTCGACGCCGTCGAGGGCGGCATCGAAGTCCTGGGTCACGGTACAACCGTCGAGGGTCCCGTCATCGGGCAACAGCGAGGCCGGGCCGCAGACGCGGATCTCGCCGGTGCCGAGCGTACGCAGGGCCTGCAAGTCCGAGCGCGCGACGCGCGAATGCTTGACGTCGCCGATCATCGCCACGCGCAGGCCCGAGAAGTCGCGGCCCTTGGCCTGGCGCAGGCTGAGCATGTCGAGCAGACCCTGGGTCGGGTGCGCGCTGCGGCCGTCGCCGGCGTTGACCAGGCAGGTGCCTTCCCGCGCCTGCCCGGCCAGCGCGGCGACCGCGCCGTCTTCGCGATGGCGGACGATGAAACCGCGCACGCCCATCGCTTCGATGTTCTTGAGGGTGTCGAGCGCGGTTTCGCCCTTGCTGGTCGACGAGGTCGAGGCGTCGAAATTCAACACGTGCGCGCCCAGTTGCTGGGCGGCGAGCTGGAAACTCAAGCGGGTGCGCGTGGAGGGTTCGAAGAACAAGGTGCAGACCGCGATGCCGTCGAGCGCGCGGCGATCGTAATGGCCCTCGGCGAAGGCCTGGGCGCGGATCAACAGGGCTTCGAGCGTCTCGCGCGAGGCATCGGCCAGGCTCAGCAGATGGCGCGAGCCGGCGACGGTGGAAACAGGGGCGTTCATATGTGCGGAAGCTCGTCGATATCGGTTGCGTCGTCGGGTGAAGCCAGCCAGCGTTCGACGATCACCGCCGCGGCCACCGCATCCAGAGCCTCGGCATCGCGGCGGCGCTTGCGGCCTTCGGCGCGGTCGGCGGCGAAGCGGTGCGCGGCCTCGATCGAGCTGGAACGCTCGTCGACCAGCACCACCGGAAGTTTGTAGCGCACCCGCAGTTGCCGGGCGAACTCGATCGCGCGCACGCGCGCCGGCTGATCGTTGCCTTCCAGCGTCATAGGGTCGCCGACGATGAAACCGTCGGGGCGCCATTCCTTGTGCAGACGATCGATGGTGCCCCAGTCGGGACCGGTGCCATGCACGTCGATGACCGCCAACGCACGGGCGCCGTGGCCGAAGGCGCTGCCGACGGCGACACCGATGCGGCGCGAACCCACGTCGAACCCAAGTACGGTGCCGTCGCGGCGGATGCTGACGGGCTTGCTCGCCACCGAACTCATGCGTGACCGGCGTAGTCGGCCAGGTGGGCGAAATCGACGCCGATGCGCCCCGCCGCCGCCTGCCAGCGCACATCGAGCGGCAGCTCGAACAGCAGCTCGGCGTCGGCCGGCGCGGTCAGCCAGTCGTTCTCGGTGATCTCGTGTTCGAGCTGGCCCGAACCCCAGCCGGCGCAACCCAACGCGACGATGGCGTTGTCCGGGCCTTCGCCCTTGGCCATCGCTTCGAGGATGTCGCGCGAGGTGGTCAGAAACAGGTCGTTGCCGATCACCAGGGTCGAGTCCCAGCGGGTGCCGCCGTCGTGCAGCACGAAGCCGCGTTCGGGATGGACCGGGCCGCCGGCCAGCACGACCTGCGAACGCAGCGACTCGTCGCCGCCGTCCACGCCCATCTGCCCGAACACTTCGCCGAGCGTGTATTCGGAGGGGCGGTTCACCACGATGCCCATCGCACCGTCGTCGTCGTGCTGGCAGATCAGCGCCACGCTGCGGGAGAAATTGGTATCGGCCAGCGCGGACAGCGCGATCAGGACCTGATTGGCGAGGGGTGTGGGCATCACGGACATGGCCCCATTCTAACCGCCCCGGCGCGAATTCGGACCCGGAAACGCACGGTCCGCGGCCACCCCCGAGGGCCTGCGTCCCGAATCCAGGACATGTGCCGGCCCGCATCCCGGCACGCATCCGACCATACGGTCCGCGGCCCCCTGCCGCTGGATTCCCCCGAGCCCCGGCACCACAATCGGGACCCACGTCCCACGAGGTTCCCATGTCGGGCTATTGCGACATCGCACCGGGCCACCCGGTCCACGGCCACTACCACGATCACGAGTACGGCTATGCGCGGCGCGACGAAGCCGAGCTGTTCGAGCGCCTGATCCTGGAGATCAACCAGGCCGGCCTGAGCTGGGAAACCATCCTGCGCAAGCGCGACGGCTTCCGCCGCGCCTACGGCGGTTTCGACGTCGACACCGTCGCCGGCTACGGCGAGAACGAGCGCCTGCGCCTGCTCGACGACGCCGGCATCATCCGCAACCGGCTCAAGGTCGACGCCGCGATCCACAACGCCCAGGTCGTTCAGGGTCTGCGCGCGAGCCACGGCGGCTTCGCCCAGTGGCTCGACGCCCATCTGCTGCTGGACGGCCGGCCGCGCGACAAGGCCGCGTGGATCAAGCTGTTCAAGCAGACCTTTCGTTTCACTGGCGGCGAGATCACCAACGAATTCCTGATGAGCCTGGGCTACCTGCCCGGGGCCCATCGCGAAGATTGCCCGGCCTATCGACGCATCGAGCAGCAAGGGCCCTACTGGCAGCAAGCGCAGGCGCAGGCCAGCGCGCCGCCGGCTGGGCCCAAGGCGGCGCCCAAGCCGGCCGCGAAAAAAACGGCGGCAAAAAAGGCCGTCACGAAAAAAACGGCCGCGAAGAAGACCGCAAGCAAAGCGCCGGCGCGCAAACCACGCCAGACCCGCTGAACCGAACGTCATGGATGGCAGCGCCGTACCCGCCTTCGCAGGCCGGCTGGCACCGCCACAACGACCCAGGCCATCGATCAAGGACAGAACATGAGCACGGCCTCCGCACTGCCCCGCTCCACCCGCGGCTTCATCGTCGCCATCGCCCTGCTGCAAGGTCTGTTGCTGTACCTGGCGCGCAGCGGCCACGTCCTCGATGGCCATAGCGCGCAGATCTGCTGGTACGCCCTGGTGCTGTCGGTGCCGAGCGCGATGATCCTGTCGGTGCAGGAGTTGCGCGACCGCCGCTTCTGGCAGCAGAGCCTTGGTCTGGCCGCAATCTATGCCGTGCTGGCCGCGTGGGCCGGCTGGAGCGTCACCGGTGCGCCGCAGATCAAGGCCGGCGCGGTGCTGTGGCCGTTCGGTGCGAGCGTGGCGATCGCCTTGTTCATCGCCCTGCCCTACCTGCAATGCCGGATCGCGCGCCGGCGGTGGAGCGCGCCCTACCCGGACCTGTTCGAGTACGGCTGGCAGAACGCCTTGACCCTGATCCTGACCGGCGTCTTCGTCGGCATCAGCTGGGGCGTGCTGGCCCTGTGCGCGGTGTTGTTCGAGCTGATCGGCATCAAGTTCTTCGGCGACCTGTTCTCGGACCCGCGTTTCGCCTATCTGGCCACCGGCACCATGGTCGGCCTGGGCATCCTGGTCGGGCGCACCCAGCAGCGGCCGGTGCAGGTCGCGCGCCAGATCCTGTTCGCGATCTTCAAGGGCCTGTTGCCGCTGTTGTCGTTGATCGCGGTGCTGTTCGTCGTCAGCCTGCCGTTCACCGGTCTCGACGCGCTGTGGCGCACCCGCTCGGCGACATTGATCCTGATGTGCCTGATCGCCCTGCTGGTGTTGTTCGTCAACGCGGTCTACCAGGATGGCGAAGGCGAACCGCCCTACCCGGCGTGGCTGCGGCGCATCGTCGAGGCCGCCCTGCTGAGCTTGCCGATCTACGCCGCACTAGGCCTGTACGCGCTGGTCCTGCGCATCGCCCAGCACGGCTGGACCGGCGACCGTTTCTGGGCCCTGGTCGCTTCCTTGCTGCTGAGCGCTTATGCCTTCGGCTACGCCTGGGCCGCGCTGCGGCCGCGCCAAGGCTGGTTGCGCCCGCTGATGCGGGTCAACGTCATCGTTTCATTGGTCGCGTTGGCATTCGCGATCGCCGCCAACTCCTGGCTGCTGGACCCGCACCGGCTCAGCGTCGGCGACCAACTCGCGCGCCTGCACGACGACCGCATCGCCGCGGAAGATTTCGACCTCAGGCACCTGCGCTTCGATAGCGGCCGCCGCGGCTACGAAGCCTTGCTGGCCCTGCGCAAGGATCCCAAGTTCGCCACCGCTGCCGAGAAAGCCGAACTCGAACGCGTCATCAAACTCGACACCCCCTGGGATTACCTGGCCAACCGCTCCGACAAGTCGCCGAACACACTCGCTGCGGTGCGCGAACACATCAAACCCGCACCCGGCGCCGACACACCGGACCCGGCCTGGCTGCAGATAGTGCTCGACGGAAAGCTGTTCACGCCCGATTGCCTCAGCGAACACGCCGAATGTCTGCTGTTCACGCCCGACCTCGACCGCGACGGCCGCAACGACTACCTGCTGTGCAACACCAACCGATACGGCGCCAGCTGTTTCGTCTACGCCTTCGAGAACGGAGCCTGGATCAAGATCGGCAGCAGCTATCTCGGCGACCGCTTCGAAGCGATTCAACCGGCCCTGCGCAAAGGCGACGTCCGCCCGGTGCCCCGCCGTTGGGCTGATTATCAGTTCGGCGAGGGTGGCGAGGTGATTCGGCTGGAGCTTGAGCGTGTGGAGCGGGCGAAGGCGGCTGCGCCGGCTACGGCTACGAAACCTGAGTAGCCCAACTGCGCCTGATCGCCGCTCCCTTGTAGGAGCGGCGTCAGCCCCCTCCTTAAGAATCCTCTTATTTCTTTCTTGATTTTTTGCATAGCCATTCGGAAATTACAAACAAACCAAAGAATAAGAAAAACGCCCAGCGCCAATAGGGAAACCCCCAACCTCCAGCAACAATGGAGCCGAAAATTCCAGCGCACAACAATATCAAACGCAGAAGTCGACTCACTCTTATCGTTCCAGTCAAGGAATACGTAGGGAATTCGGCTTGCCCGGCGACTTCATACCGAAACGTTGACATAGATCCACAGGAAGCAACGCTTCAAGATATGTTTCTAACAACAAATTAGACAAAAAGCCCCCGACGCCAGACAAAGTCACTCCCGTTCCACCAGTACCTGCACCGATTAGGCCCCCAACCAAACAGCCTGTTGCACACGCCTTAAGCGCCGAACAAGGATCGGGCGTACATTCCGAGCTGCATTGATTCAATGAGTCGCGCCCTATATCCCGTCTTTGCCAAACTCCTTTTGCAACACACTTAGTGAAGTCGCCGACCACAGCCCCCACACAGCCAGAAATACATCCAGCTACAAGCCCCTCAAGCATTGCAGTAGCCACAAGGTGAGGACTCAAACCGAGTCGGTCCATGTATTCCAAGGGCTTTGCGTTCGCGTACACAAATGTCCCTAACCCGCCTGCTTGGCCGATCGGGTCACTCTGCACATAACGACCAGTAGTCGCATCATAATTCCGGAAGTAGTTGTAGTTCAGCCCCGTAGCCGCGTCAAAGCTCTGCCCCAGAAACCGCATATCGAACACGAACGCGATGCCGTCCTGATCCGGGTCCTGGTTCGGCGGGTTGTTGCCGAAGGCTTCGCTCTTTGCGTCCCAGGACCAGACCGCGAGGTTGCGACTCGGGTCGATCACCACTCGCGGGGTGCCCAGGTGGTCGGGCTGCACGTAACGCAGGGTCTGCGCGACGCCGGCGCCGACCACCAGACCGACTGGGGCATCGCCCAGCCAGATGGCCTGTTGCTTGGTCGCACCGTTGGCGTCGTAGTCACCGAGCCAATGGCCGGCTTCATCGTACAAGGTATAACCAGTGATCACGCCGGTCGCGTTATCGGCACGCGAGACCAACTGACCTTTGGCGTTGTAGCGGTAGCTGGTCTTGACCACGCCGGCCTGCTTGACCTGGCTCATGCGGTCATTGGCGTTGTAGACGAACTCCCTGGCCGTGTCGCCGATGCTGGTGGTGTTGCCGACCGCATCAAAACTGCGACTGACGCCGCCGACATTGCTCAGGCGATGGCTAGTGCTCGGATAGCTGTAGTCGGTAGTGATACCCGCATGCAGCAGACTGGTGCGGTTACCGGTCGCGTCATAGCCATAGGTCTCCAATGGCGTGCCGGTGGGGCCATCGCGGGTGACCTTCAGCCGGCCTAGGGCGTCGTAGTCGTACTGAGCCAGGGCAGCGCTTTGCAAGCCATCCTTGAGCTGGGTCAACTCACCGACTTCGTTGTAGCCGTACGACAGCGACAAACCACCGCTGGCTGCATCGAAGATCGATTTCGGTCGGTAATCCTGGTCGTAAGTCCGCTGCAGATTGCGGCCATTCCCATAAGTCCACCCAGCGACGGGGCCGAACGGCTTGTAACTGGCATTGTTGAGCAACACGCTGCGCACGCCGCCGGCCGGCGTCACGCCAATTTCGGTGACCCGCCCCTGGTTGTCGCGGACGTAATCGGCGACTGCGCCATCGGGATAGGTCAGAGCTTGCAGTTGCCCTGCCAAAGTGTAGGCATAGCGCAAGGTGAAGCTCTGGCTGTCGACCGACTGCACTTTGCGCACGACTCGACCGAAGCGGTCGTAGCAGTATTTCAGTTCCGTACCTTCGGTACGCATTGCAATTACCCGACCGACTGCGAAGGTTTCTCCGGCGGCACAAACTGAGTTGACGGTGTCGTAGTCGTACTCGACATCGGCGTTGCCGCTGCCGTAGGACACGGTCTTCGGGCGTCCTACGGCGTCATATGTATAGACGTGCGGATTCGCGTCGTTGGCGTCCTGCTTGGTCGCCACCTGGCCGGCTGCGTTGTAGCTGAAGTTCGTGACGCCCGTGTCCGGACTCGACAGTTGCACCTGGTCGCCCAGGCCGTTGTAGCTGTAAGTGGTGCTCAGGCCCTTGGGATCGGTGACCTGGGTCACCCGGTCGAGTGCGTCGTACTTGTATTCGATCTTGGCATTGATGCCGCCGACGTCCTGCAGGGTCTTGGCCAAGCGATCGAGCGGATCGTAGTCGTTGTCGGTCTTGCGGCCGAGCGCATCGGTGGTGATATCGCCGTTGCCGTTGGCGTCGTAGCTGAAGCCGGTGGCGTGGCCCTGCGCGGTCTTGGCGGTCTTGAGCTGGCCCAACTGGTTGTAGACGCGCGACAGGGTCCGCATCAGCGCCCCGTTGCTGTCGTTCGTGTCTTCCTTGGTCCGGTTGCCCGCACTATCGAGCGTGTAATGGATGCGGTTGCCGGCGTTGTCGTAGATGTCGGTCAGGCGATGCGCCGCGTCGTATTCGTAACGCACGAACATGCCGTCGGGCTGGATGACTTTCTTGACCTGTCCGATCAGGTCGTACTCCATGCGGGTGATGGCGTCGTCGGCTTCCGAGCCATTATTGGCGCCGCGCACCTTGCGTGCCGCCAGCCAACCGCGCGGCGTGTATTCGAGGTCGGTAACGACGCCGTTCGCATCCTTACTCGACAGCGCCCGGCCAGCGACGTCGTAACGCAGGAATTCGGTGGCGTGGCCGAGCGCATCGGTGACCTTCCACAGGTCGCCCTTGCGGTAGGCGCAGGTTGCAGGCGATGTGGCGCAGGCTGGATCGTCGCTGGCGTAGTACGAATAACTGGATACGTCAGCCACGTCCGTGCGCGGCCCGTCCACGGCCTTGACCGCGCCGAGCACCGGGCAGTTTCCGCCTGCGGCGACATCGGCCGCCTCGCAGTAGGTCGTCGTGGTGGTGCGCTCGGCGTTCGTGACCGGATCGACCTGGGTCGAGGTCAGGACTTGGCCGCGATCGTTGTGGGTCCACTTGGATTTGGCGACCAGGGCATTGGTGTTATCCAATACTCGGCGCTCGGTGGGCAGCGCGTAGTTGGGCCTCCAGTCCGTTTGCGTCGTCCGAGTGAACGCCGTGGTACCGCCGCCTGTCGTTAGCCCCGCCTTGCTGCTGATCTCGTGGAAATGGTCGTAGGTGAACTGGGTACGGACGTTGCGCGCATCCTGACTCCATTGCCGCCGATTATTCGAGTAGAACGCCGTACTCGCCCCCGCCAACGATCCATCGGTTACGGACATCGCGATCTTCGTCGGTTGACGAAACGCTTCCGTCGAGAATGTATAAGCCTTGGTCGAGCCGGTAGGAAGAGTGACCGTAGCTCCGCCGGCTGCGTCGTAGGTCAAGGTGACCTTGCCTGCACCACCCGCATGATCGCTGATCGTCACCCGACCCAGATCATCGTAGTCGTAGGTCGCGTAACGCTGACCGTTTTCGTCAATAACACCGGTCAAATGATGGGGAAAGAGCGCCGCATTGCAACCGGGCACCACACTGCCGTTGGCCGCACGACATAGGTGCGCAACCTCGGCATAAAGGTACTCGCGCCCTTCACCGGCGCTTGCACCCGCTTTGCTGGCATGCGTAAGGCGTCCGACGCCGTCGTATACGTAATCTACGAGGACAGCCCCGTCGGCGGTCACTCGTGCCAGACGAATACCGTTGTCACCAACTCGCGGCGTCATCGCAGCCAGATAAGCGAAGTTGAGAGTTCGGCCCGAGGGGCTGCGAACCCTGAGCAGATCGCCATCAGCCAGGCACGCGCCCGATTGCACATCGGCGCTGGTGCAGTAATCAAGATAAAAAGCCCGGCCGGATCGATCGAAGCTGGCCAATCGCCCCTTATCGTCGAACCACTTCAATTCCTCCGACGCCACGGAAATCCGCCAACGCCCACGCAGAGCGGCAACCTCGTCTGATTCCTTGACGACAACAACGCCCGGGCGATTGGCGGACCCATAGGAAGATGTCGTTGAATTCCAAGTCAGATACTCGAAGTAACCATCGGAGGTAATCCAGGCTTCCGGCCACCCGCCAACCATTAACAGGCGCGTAGAGAATGAGTGCGCCCAGTTATCGGTCAAGCCCGATTGCAAAGACAAATCCCGAATGGAGTTATACGCGCGCGCAAAATCGCCGCCCTCCCAATCGAAATCGGTCTCGCGATACTCCTTGTTGCCGGTTGCCGCGACGGCAGGATTGCCATCCTTGCAGCAAGAATTGTATTGCCCGGACTTCTTGGTGATAGTCGCGCGCGCTGTGTTATGGCAAACGATCGGCCACTTTGGATGTTCGGTCGTCGTGTGGTCGCCGAGCGCGGCAAACAGAGGCGGGCAGCGGTACCAATCGACGCGATCGATAGACCAATAGTGCGTCACCGTCGGTGTGAGCTGAAGATTGAATATGCGTCGTCCCTCGCCGACGATATTTCTATATACGTAAAGATAACCGCCAGAGGGATGCACCGTCCATTGCTGCGGCGTAGAAAGATCATAACTGCCGGTATAGAAACCAGGCGGATACGAATCGCCATAGGCCGATGAACGCCGAATTCTCTCGGCCATCGAAGCCTCGTCGTCGCACCATGTCGAACCATCCGGCGCTACCACACCAGGCACCTTGGTATCGCACCGTACGCTTCCCAGTGGCGAACCTGCTTTATAAAAATCGCCTACGAATGCAGCTATGGCCTGTCTCGGCACTTTGTAGGAATAAAGAAGCGAACCGGCACCGGGCATCTCCTGGGGCGCGCGCTCAAGCAAAGCATTGCCAATGGGCACGCTCGGCTCGGTCCTGATATAGCTTTCAGCTTCACCCAGGGTGTTGAAACACGCCGTCTCCTGCCCCGGCATATAGCGCGTGGCGCAGTACTGGTCCGCAGCAAGCGAAACACGGGGAAGCAGCAGGATCGCCAACGTCGCGCAGACGAGGGATACGAAGCGAAGCAATGCGCTATGCGCCATGACAGGTCATCCGATGAAGAGAGCCGCGGGGCGGCTGGAACGTCCTTGGTCCTGTGCAATCGATGGCGATGCCGGCGAGTACGTGAAAGCGACCGAGTCGGGCTTTTGCCCGTGGCGATGATCACGCTTGGCGATCTCAGGTTTCAAGACGCGCGCGCTGCAATTCGCCGATTTGTGAATTCAAGCAGCCAAAAGCACATAGACCGCAAACAAAAAACCCGGCCGAAGCCGGGTTCTTCATTTCTGACGATGTCGCCGATGTCTCAGCGCACTTCGGCCACTTCGACGCCGTCCATGCCTTGCGACAAGGTGCGCGCGTCGCCGCCCTGGGCGAGCTTGATGCGCAGACGCACTTCGTTCTGCGAGTCGGCGTAGCGCAGGGCGTCTTCGTAGCCGATTTCGCCGGCCTGGTAGAGCTCGAACAAGGCCTGGTCGAAGGTCTTCATGCCGAGCTGCACGGATTCCTTCATCAGCTCCTTGAGCTTGTGGATCTCGCCGTCGCGGATGTAGTCCTGGGCCAGTGGGGTGCCGAGCAGGATTTCCATGGCGACACGGCGGCCCTTGCCGTCCGGGGTCGGGATCAGCTGCTGGGCGACCACGCCCTTGAGGTTCAGCGACAAGTCCATCAGCAGCTGGTCGCGGCGGTCTTCGGGGAAGAAGTTGATGATGCGGTCCATCGCCTGGTTGGCGTTGTTGGCGTGCAGCGTGCACAGCACCAGGTGGCCGGTTTCGGCGAAGGCGATGGCGTGGTCCATGCCTTCGCGGGTGCGCACCTCGCCGATCATGATCACGTCCGGCGCCTGGCGCAGGGTGTTCTTGAGCGCGTTCTCCCAGCTGTCGGTGTCGATGCCGACTTCGCGCTGGGTGATGATGCAGCCTTCGTGGCGGTGGACGAATTCGATCGGGTCTTCGATGGTGATGATGTGGCCGGTCGAGTTCTGGTTGCGGTAGCCGATCATCGCCGCGAGCGAAGTCGACTTACCGGTACCGGTCGCGCCGACGAAGATGATGATGCCGCGCTTGGTCATCGCCAGCGTCTTGATGATCGGCGGCAGATTCAGCTCTTCGACGGTCGGGATCTTGGTCTCGATGCGGCGCAGGACCATGCCGACCTGGTTGCGCTGGTAGAAGCAGCTCACGCGGAAGCGGCCGACGCCGGTCACGCCGATGGCGAAGTTGCACTCGTGGGTCTTTTCGAACTCTTCGCGCTGCTGCGGGCTCATCACGTTGAGCACCAGATCGCGGCTCTGCTGCGGCGTCAGCGGGTTCTGGGTGATCGGGCTGATCTTGCCGTGGACCTTCATCGACGGCGGCATGCCCGAGGTGATGAACAAGTCCGAGGCGCGCTGGTGCGCCATCAGCTTGAGGAACGAGGTGAAATCGATGGCGCCGGTGGCGGGGCTGGCCGGGCCGGCCGGATTGGGATTGGCTGGGTTGTTCATGGGGCTACCTCCTCGGGAGGTCTGGAACTAGGGGAAGTCGTGCGCAAGCGGCGATCGGCGCGGTGCGGAGGCCGGCGAAGCGGATACTTCGCCGGCGGGCGCATCAGTCGAACAAACGCTTGTCCTTCGCGTACTCGCGCGCCTGCGGCCGCAGGATCATGCCGCGCTTGACGAGGTCTTGCAGGTGCTGGTCGAGCGTCATCATGCCGTGGCTCTGGCCGGTCTGGATCGCCGAGTACATCTGCGCGACCTTGTCTTCGCGGATCAGGTTACGGATGGCGGGGATGCCGACCATGATCTCCCACGCCGCGGTACGACCGCCGCCGACCTTCTTGAGCAGGGCCTGCGAGATCACCGCGCGCAAGGACTCCGACAGCATCGAACGCACCATCGGCTTTTCGCCGGCGGGGAACACGTCGATGATGCGGTCGACGGTCTTGGCCGCCGACGAGGTATGCAGGGTGCCGAACACCAAGTGGCCGGTCTCGGCCGCGGTCAGCGCCAGGCGGATGGTTTCCAGGTCGCGCAACTCGCCGACCAGGATGTAGTCGGGGTCTTCGCGCAAGGCCGAACGCAGGGCCTCGTTGAAGCCGTGGGTGTCGCGGTGGACTTCGCGCTGGTTGATCAGGCACTTCTGCGAGGTGTGCACGAACTCGATCGGGTCTTCGACCGACAGGATGTGCGCGTACTCGTTCTTGTTGATGTGGTCGATCATCGCCGCGAGCGTGGTCGACTTGCCCGAACCGGTCGGGCCGGTCACCAGGATCAGACCCTGCGGCTGCTCGATCAGCTGGCGGAAGATCGGCGGGCAGCCGAGGTCTTCCAGCGACAGCACTTCCGACGGAATGGTACGGAACACCGCACCGGCGCCGCGGTTCTGATTGAAGGCGTTGACGCGGAAACGCGCCAGGCCGGGAATCTCGAACGAGAAGTCGACCTCGAGGAATTCTTCGAAGTCGCGGCGCTGCTTGTCCGACATGATGTCGTAGACGAGCGCATGGACCTGTTTGTGGTCCAGGGCCGGGATGTTGATGCGGCGTACGTCGCCGTCGACCCGGATCATCGGCGGCAGACCTGCCGACAGATGAAGATCGGATGCTTTGTTCTTGACCGAAAACGCCAGAAGTTCGGCGATATCCATGCGTGCTCCCCGCACTGCAGGGACCCGTCAACCGGGTCCGTGAAAAGCCAGCCTCAAGGGCTTGATTGCAACTTCAAGCTGGAACCAAACCACCCCTGCGAGGCAGTATAGCCCCCTCACGGCATGTCCGATCCAGCCCTTTCACTACAGGATTCCCCTCGTGCACGAGCACGTCCTGCACGACATCTTGCATCAGTTGACGCATACGGCGCATGACGCCGGAAGGCCGGTACCTCGATTGCTTGCGGTCAGTAAGACCCGGGATGAGACGGCGGTCGCGAATCTGGCGCTGAAAGGGCAAACCGCGTTCGGCGAGAACTACGTTCAGGAGGCCCTGGCCAAGCAAACCGCGATGGCCGGGACCGCCGCGGCCGGGCTGGCGCTGGAGTGGCACCTGATCGGCCACCTGCAGTCGAACAAGGCCGCCGAGGCCGCCACGCGCTTCGATTGGGTCCAGACCGTCGACCGCCTGAAGCTGGTGACCGCCCTGGCCCGGTACCGACGCGCCGACCAGGCCGCGCTCAACGTATTGATTCAAGTGAATATCGACGACGAAGCCAGCAAGCACGGCTGCCGTCCCGAGGAAGTGGAGGCGCTGGCGACGGCTATCGCCGCCGAGCCGCGGCTGTGCCTGCGCGGGCTGATGGTGATCCCGGAGCCGCACGACGATCCGGAACTGCTGCGCCCGGCGTTCCGGCGCAGCAGGCAGTTGTTCGACTCGCTCACTCAAACTCACCGCAGCGTCGACACCTTGTCGATGGGCATGAGCGACGACTACGCCGTGGCGATCGCCGAGGGCTCGACCATGGTCCGGATCGGCACCGCCCTGTTCGGCGCGCGGACCAAACCGCAGACCTGACCGACCCGGCTCCTGGGTGCCTGGGTGCCTGAGTGCCTCGGCACCCAGACGGACACAGCGGACACTGCAGGCGCGGCGGACGCGGCGGACGCCGCCGACGCCGGTTGTTATCCTGCGGTCCGGTTTTCCGCAGTGGTCGAACATGTCCGAATCCGCTTCCCTCCCCTCCGGGCCGATCGCCTTCATCGGCGGCGGCAACATGGCGCGCAGCCTGATCGGCGGCCTGGTCGCCCGCGGCGTCGCCGCAAGCGACATCCGCGTCGCCGAACCCGTCGCGGCCCTGCGCGAAGCCCTGCAGCACGACTTCGGCGTGCAATGCTTCGACGACGCCAGCGCCGCGGCCGAGGGCGCGTCGGTATGGTTGCTCGCGGTCAAGCCGCAGGTCATGCGCGAGGTCTGCGCGAGCCTGTCGGCGCAGGCGGTCGCGCAACGCCCGCTGGCGATCTCGATCGCCGCCGGCATCACCGCCGGCCAGCTCGACCGTTGGCTCGGCGGTGGCGCCGCGGTCGTGCGGGCGATGCCGAACACCCCCGCCCTGCTCGGCGCCGGCATCACCGGGCTGTACGCCAATGCCGCCGCGGCTCCGCGTTTCGACCAGGCGGCGAGCCTGCTCGACGCGGTCGGGCCGACCGTGCGCATCGACGAGGAAGCGCAGATGGATGCGGTGACCGCGGTGTCCGGCAGCGGCCCGGCCTACGTGTTCCTGCTCGCCGAGGCGATGCAGCAGGCCGGCCAGGCCCAGGGGCTGAGCGCCGAGGCGGCGCGCGCCCTGGTCCGGCAGACCCTGCTCGGCGCGGCGACCATGCTGACCCATAGCGACGACCCGGCCGAAGTGCTGCGCGCACGCGTGACCTCGCCGGGCGGCACCACCCAGGCCGCGATCGAGACCTTCGAGGCCGGCGGTTTCCGCGCCCTGGTCGACCGCGCGATCGCTGCGGCGACCGAGCGCGGCCGCCAGTTGTCGGCGGCGAACGAATGAACGGCTTCGCAGGCAAGGCCGCGGCGGGATTGATGCTGGCGCTGCTCGCCGGCTGCGGCGGCGAAGGCCCGGCGCCGGCGCAGAATCCGAATGCCGCGCGCAGCGAGGAAGTGGTGCGCGTCGGCGACATCAGCGTGCGCGCCAGCGCCATCCAGGCCAAGCAGTTGTCGCCGGCGATCGCGCAACGCTACGGCGCCAGCCACGACGAACGCACGGTGCTGGTGGTGGTGTCGCTGCGCAAGGGCGACGACGCCACCTCGGTGTCGGTGCCCGCAAAGGTCACGGTGACCAGCGTCGATCTGCTCGGCCGCAAGCAGGCTCTGAGCATGCGCGAGATGCGCGACGGCGACCTGCTCGACTACGTCGGCGTGGTCGCGATCTCGCCGCCGGACACCTTGCGCTTCGACGTCAAGGCCGTCGGCGAACAGGGGCAGCGTTATACCTTGCAGTTCAATCGGGATTTTTTCTGAGGTTGTCGGTCGCACATCCATTCACCCCGCTTTCGCCGGGATGACGGGCAAGGGCGATGGACATTTGGATGTAACGGGTCGTTGCGCAGCGCAGTCGTTGACCATGGCGGTCGCGGCTCATGACCGCCGACGCAAGCTCTACGGCCCCGGCAACAACCCATTGCGCGTCAACACATCGACGCGGCGGCGTTCGTTGGCGTCGAACCCCTGCAGTAGCGAAGCCATGCGCTGCCGACGCTGGCTGTCGCTGAGCGCGGTATCGGCCAGCACGCGTCGGCGCTGCGCGGCATAGCGACGCAAGCGCTCCTGCCATTGCGCCTTGCGTGCATCCAGAGCGGCCAGGCGCTGCGCGGCCTCGCGCCCGAACAAGGCTTCGCGTTCGGCGTAACGCGTGGCGGCATCGACCTGGCGCAATTCGAAATCGCGGCTTTGCCGCACGGCGCTGTCGAGTTCGAGGCTTTGCGCCTGCACGACCTGCCGTTGCGGGTCCAAGCGCGCGTCCAGTTCGACCAGACGCCTTGCGCGCGTGGCCTCGTCGAGGCTGCGATCGGCTAACAACCTGCGCCGAGTAAGCGCATCGTCGTAGGCACGCTCTTCCTCGCCATACCAGGCCTGCGCGAGTTCGGCGCCGAGGCGCTCGCGGCGCAGCGAACGCACCCGCGCCACCGCGGCCGCCATGTCGCGGGCCTCGTGTCCGGCCGCGACCGAGTCGCGTTCCAGGGCGACATAGGCATCGAACCAGGCCAGCACCGTCGCCAAGGCATCGGCGGCCAGCCGCGGCTGCAGATGCGCGATCAAGGCGACGCGGATCGCTTCCGGCGATTGCTCGCCGATGCGGCTGAGGAAGTAATCGAACAAGCGCCGCAACTCGCGATCCGGCTGCGGCCGTCCCTGCGCGTCGACGCGCACAGCGCCGTCGACGTCGGTCTCGCGCAGGGAGTCGGACGGCGACGATGCCGCCGTGCCCGTCGCCGGGCCGCCCGCAGAGGCCACAACGATCGATGGCGGATCGATGTCGCGCACCGCGGTCACCGCCGAGGTGGTGATCGCCGACCCGCGGTCGCGGCTCGACAGCCACCACCCGCCCGCGAGCATCGCGGCGAAGGCACACGCCGCCGCGAGCATGCCCGGCACCGGCCGCATCGCTTACAGACCGGCGTTCTTGAGGCGGTTGACCTGACTTCGATAAACGCTGGTCGGGCTGGAACTGAAGAGGCCGCGCAGGCCGGCGATCT
Organism: Lysobacter sp. 22409; assembly: GCF_052045105.1. NCBI lineage: Bacteria > Pseudomonadati > Pseudomonadota > Gammaproteobacteria > Lysobacterales > Lysobacteraceae > Lysobacter > Lysobacter sp. 22409. The sequence goes on from NZ_JBQEOE010000001.1 coordinate 83,947, forward strand.
GGTTGACCTCGTCGAGATGGTTCCAAGCGTAGTCGTCGCGGATCACCTGGCCCCAATGCGAGGAGCAGCGCCCGACCAGGCCGTCGTTGGCTTCGCCGCCGAACAGCAGGCCGCCGGCGACCATGGCCACGTCGGAGGCATCGAGCAGGTGGGTGCCGCGCGAGGTGCCGCCGAGCGAGTAATAGCGAATGCCGTTGACGCTTGCGGCGCCGGAACCGCAGGCGGTGGTCGGCGCGCCCTGCGGGTAGCGCGCGTTGAACCGCGCCGAACCGGCGCTTTCCAGCGCGGCCAAGGCGGCCAGCGAATCCTGGGTGTCGTCGCTGCCCGACAACAGGCCGATCAGGCCGGCGAAGGCGTTGGCGAACGAGGCCACCAGAGGCCGCAGCGGCGAGCCTTCCGGCAGGGTCGTGCCGACGAAATCGGCGACCTTGCTGCCGGCATGGGGCGAGCCGACCGACGTCATCGACGCGACCAGGTCGGGACGCACCGCCGCGACATAGCGCGCGGTCGGGCCGCCCTGGCTGTGGCCGATCAGATTGAACTTGCCGTAACCGTGCAGGGCCTGCAGGTGTTCGAGCTGGTCGATCAAGGCTTCGCCGCGGACTTCGTTGGATTGGGTCGCGGCCACTTGCGCGACGTGCACGCGGGCGCCACCGGCGCGCAGGGCCTCGGGTATGCCGAACCAGTAACCGTAGACGCCGCCGATCGCGTCGAAACCGAACAAGCCGTGCACCAGCACCACCGGGTAGCGGGTCCGGGTGTAATCGTCGGCCGATGCCGGGAACACGCCGGCCAACAGCAGACAGGCCAGCAGCAGCGGTGCGCGCAACAGGCGCCGGTAATGAAGTCGCGACATGATCCCTCCGATCGTGGGTGGACGTCGGCAGGCACCGACGGCCCGACTGTACGAAGCGGTATGGTCAACACACGCCGCGCTGCACCATACGGCGACGAACTGTGATCCCGCCGTGCGATTCCGCCGTTTACCCCGCCTGGAAGGGCCTGCGATTGCTGCGCTGCACCCAAATCTGCGCCGAGTCGCCCTTCCGCCGGCCATGGGCCCCTCGCCGCGGATCGCCGGCTTGGCCGACAATCCCCGCTTCGTCGTCAGCATCGGAACCCCATGGGCCCGCAACGCATCGTCTGCCTCACCGAAGAGCCCACCGAAACCCTGTACCTGCTCGGCGAACAACACCGGATCGTCGGTATCAGCGGGTTCACCGTGCGGCCGGCGATCGCGCGCAAGGAAAAACCCAAGGTCAGCGCCTTCACCAGCGCCAAGATCGGCGAGATCCTCAAGCTGCAGCCCGACTTCGTGGTCGGCTTCTCCGACATCCAGGCCGAGATCGCCAGCGAGCTGATCAAGCACGGCATCGAAGTCTGGATCAGCAATCACCGCAGCGTCGCCGGCATCCTCGACTACATCCGCCGCCTCGGCGCCCTGGTCGGCGCCGGCGACCGCGCCGATGCCCTGGCCAACGAATACGAGCGTCGCATCGCCGAGGCGCAGGCGCGCGCCGCGGCGATGCCGCGCCGGCCGCGGGTGTACTTCGAGGAATGGGACACGCCGCCGATCACCGGCATCCGCTGGGTCTCCGAGTTGGTCGGCATCGCCGGCGGCGACGACGTCTTTCCCGAACGCGCGGCGATGTCGCTGGCGCGCGACCGTATCCTGGCCGACCCGCTCGAAGTGGTGCGGCGCGCGCCGGACCTGATCCTCGGCAGTTGGTGCGGCAAGAAATTCCGCCCCGAACAGGTGGCGGCGCGCGAGGGCTGGGACGCGATCCCGGCGGTGCGCGACGGCGAACTGCACGAGATCAAGTCGCCGATCATCCTGCAGCCCGGCCCGGCCGCGCTGACCGCGGGCTTGGACGCCCTGAGCGGCATCATCCAGGCTTGGTCGGCCAAACAGCGCTGACACCGCTGAGCGCGCGCCGAACGCGCGTTTGCACCGCGCCGCGGGCGGTGCGAAGGTGCCGGCCATGGCCGAACCCATCCGCATCGTCTATGCCCGCGAACCGACGATCGAGGTCGCCGAGTTCCGGCAGGTGCTCGAACGTTCCGGCCTCGGCAGCATCCGTCCGGTCGCCGACGAGCCGCGTCTGCAGGCGATGCTGTCGGCCGCGAACCTGATCGTCACCGCGCGCCTGGACCGGGCCGATGCGACCTTGGTCGGCGTGGCCCGCTGCGTCACCGATTTTTCCTGGTGCTGTTATCTGTCGGAACTGGCGGTGTCGGCTTCGGCGCAGGGGCTCGGCATCGGCAAAGGCCTGCTCGACGAAGTCCGCCGTCAAGTCGGACCCAGCGTCAGCGTGATCCTGGCTTCGGTGCCGGACGCGGTCGGTTTCTACGAACGCGCCGGCATGGCGCGGATGCAGGACACCTTCTGGTACAAGCGCGAGCACTGATGCGCGTGGCGCGAGCCCGCCGCGCGCATCGCAGCGGCGAGCGTCACGGATACAGCATCCGCTTGTTCCAGTCGCCAGCGCGGTCGCATTCGTAGGACCAGCGCTCGTGCAGGCGGAAGTCGGCGCCGTACCAGAACTCGATCTTCTCGGCGCGCACGCGCAAGCCGGTCCAACGCGGCGGGCGCGGCACGTCGCGGCCCTCGAACTGCTGTTCGGTCTGGGCCAGACGTTGCTCGAACGTCTCGCGGTCGGCCAGAGTTTCGGACTGCTTCGAGGCCCAGGCGCCGAGCTGGCTGCCGCGCGCGCGGGTGGCGAAATAAGCATCGGCCTCGGCATCGCCGACCACTTCCACCGCGCCCTCGATGCGCACCTGCACGCCGTGGCGCACGCGCGGCCAATGGAACAACAGCGCCGCATGCGGGTTGGCCTGCAATTCGCGACCCTTGCGCCCGTCGAGGTGGGTGTAGAAGACGAAACCGCGCGCGTCGTGGGCCTTCAGCAGCACGGTGCGCGCCGACGGCCGCGCATCGAGCGAGGCGGTGGCGACGGTCATCGCGGTCGGGTCGGGCTCGCCGGCGATGAAGGCTTCTTCGAACAGCGTGTCGAAGGTGGCGAGGGCTTCGTTGAGCAGGTCGGGGGTCGTGGTCATTGCGCTATTGTGAGCCGATGTCGACGCGCCTGCATCCGTCAGCCCTATCCGGCAAAGCGCCGGGCCACGAGCGGGCCGCAGCGGCCGGCTTTGAACCGGCTGGCTTTGGACCGGCCTGCTTTGAAGCGGCCTGGGTCGCCCACGTGCTCGACGACGCGCTTGCCGCGAACGCCCGCATCTACGCCATCTGCGGCCTGCAGGGCAGCGGCAAATCGACGCTGGCGGCGCAGGTGGCTGCGCTCGCGCGCTCGCGGGGGTTGCGCGTGGCGGTGTTGTCGATCGACGACTTCTATCTCGGCCGGCGCGAACGCCTGCGCCTGGGCCGCGAGGTCCATCCACTGCTGGCCACGCGCGGGCCGCCGGGCACCCACGACGTCGATCTGGCCTGCGATGTGCTCGACCGCTTGCGCGCCGGCGCCGCAGTGCGCTGGCCGCGCTTCGACAAGTTGCGCGATACGCGGGTCGTGCCGTCGCGTTGGGCACAGGCCGAAGCCGTCGACCTGACCCTGTTCGAAGGCTGGTTCCTGAAGACGCCTATGCAGACTGCGGCCGAACTGGTCGCACCGATCAATGCGCTCGAACGCGATGAGGACGGCGACGGCCACTGGCGCGGCCACTGCAACGCCGCCTTGGGCCGCGACTATCCGGCGCTGTGGTCGCGGCTGGATCGCTTGCTGTTCCTGCAGCCGCCGGGTTTCGGGGTCGTCGCCGATTGGCGCTGGCAACAGGAATCCGCGATGCAGGCGCGGCGCCCTCGCCGCCAGGCGATGACGCGGGCGCAGGTGGAGCGCTTCGTAAGCCTGTTCGAACGGGTCAGCCGCCAGGCGCTGGCGCGGCTGCCGCAGATCGCCGACGCGAGCCTGCGCCTGGATGCCTCGCGACGGGTTCTCTCAGCCGCGAACCCGCAGTGACGCGGCGAGTGACGAAGCGACGGCAATGCCGGCTTCGTCACTCCCGATCGGTCGCAGCGGTCGCGCTTACTTCACGACGAACGTCACTTTCAGGTTGACTCGCCATTCGGTGATGTTGCCGGAACCGTCGGTGACCACCTTGACGTCGTTGACCCAGGCGCCCTGGATGTTCTTGACCGACTCGGCACATTTGGCCAGGCCGGTCTTGACCGCGTCCTCGATGCCGATGGTGGACGAGGTATTGAGTTCGATGACTTTGGCGACCGCCATGTCTTTCTCCTGATGGGTGCTGCGAATGGGACGTCCCGGAGGACCGCCCGCCGCCTGCGCGGCGACGGAGATCCGAGCCTAGGCCGGTGCCTGTTAAGACGACGCAAGCACCGTCGCACGGGCGCCCTACTGCGTGCCCTACAATCGGGGCATGAACCCCGCCAGCAACCTGATCCTGGTCGGCCCCATGGGCGCCGGCAAGACCTGCATCGGCAAACGCCTCGCCGAGCATTTCGGCCTGCGCCTGGCCGACGCCGACCGCGAGATCGAGCAACGCACCGGCAGCAGCGTGGCGGCGATCTTCGAACACGAAGGCGAAGCCGGTTTCCGCGCCCGCGAAAGCGCGGTGCTGGCCGAGCTGCTCGCAGGCGACGGCCTGCTGCTCGCCACCGGCGGCGGCGCCGTGCTCGCCGCCGACAATCGGCGCTTGCTGCGCGAACGCGGTTTCGTGGTGCAGTTGCTGGTCACCGTCGAGCAACAGCTCGAACGCCTGGCCCAGGACCGCAGCCGCCCCCTGCTCGCCGGCAGCGACCGCGAGCAGGTGCTGCGCACGCTGGCCGAGCAACGCGCGCCGCTGTATGCGCAAGTCGCCGACCTGCGCTTCGACACCGGCGCGCTGACCTCGGCCGAGGCCGCGACCCAGCTCGCCGAGCAACTCGATCGGCTCTGGCGACGCCCGCACGCCTCGTCGCCGCCCCATCCTTATTCCGGAGTCAACGCATGAGCGCGATACGCAGGGTCGAAGTATCGGGCGGGACCACCTACAGCATCGAGATCGGCGCCGGCCTGCTCGACGACGGCGCACGCCTGGCGCGCACCGTGCGCGGACGCCACGCGCTGATCGTCAGCGACGAAAACGTCGCCCCGCTCTACCTCGCCCGCGTCGAGGCCGCCCTGCATGCGGCCAGGCCGGGCCTGAGCGTGGCGCATTTCGTGATCCCACCCGGCGAACACGAAAAGACCCTGGCGCGGTTCGGCGAATGCCTGGCCGCACTCGCCGCGCTCGGCGCCACCCGCGACGCCAGCGTGATCGCGCTCGGCGGCGGCGTGGTCGGCGACCTGGCCGGCTTCGCCGCGGCCTGCTGGATGCGCGGCATCGACTGCGTACAGGTGCCGACCACCTTGTTGGCGATGGTCGACTCCTCGGTCGGCGGCAAGACCGCGGTCGACCTGCCCAGCGGCAAGAACCTGGTCGGCGCCTTCCATCCGCCGCGCGCGGTGATCGCCGACACCACCGCCTTGCGCAGCCTGCCCGATCGCGAACTGCGCGCCGGCCTGGCCGAAGTGGTGAAGTACGGCGCGATCTTCGACGCCAGTTTTCTCGATTGGCTGGAGGCGCACGCAGAGGCCTTGCTGGCCCGCGACGACGAGGCCCTGGCCGAAGCGGTCGCGCGCAGTTGCCGCTACAAGGCCGACGTGGTCGCACGCGATCTGTACGAACACGGCGACCGCGCCATGCTCAATTTCGGCCACACCTTCGGCCACGCGATCGAAACCGAACAAGGCTATGCCGGCACCCGCGGCGATGGCCTCAACCACGGCGAAGCGGTCGCGGTCGGCATGGTGTTGGCGGCGCGTTTGTCGGCGGCGCTCGGACGCGCGAGTCCGGCCGACGTCGATCGCCTGAAGCATTTGCTGGAGCGGCTGGACCTGCCGACCTCGATTCCCGACGGCCTGGCGCCGCAAGCCTTGCTGGAACGCATGCGCCTGGACAAGAAGGCCGACGCCGCCGGCCTGCGTTTCATCCTGTGGGACAAGGCCGGCGCGGCGCGGATCGTCGCGGGCGTGCCCGACGACGCGGTGCTGTCGGTGCTCGCCGCCGGTTGATCGCACCACGCGGGTGCGGCTCGATAGCGGCCGCACCCGCTTTCTTCAGCCTTGAGAACAAACCGTCGTCCGGCAAAAGCGGACTTTCAGCGTCTTGCTTCGGCGAAACCCTGGGTATTCGGCTCCGCCGAAGCGAAGCGGAGCCCGCCTTCGCGGGAACGACGGCAGCTAAGTTTCGCGGGCGATCTTCCAATGCCCTCGCGGGAACGACAGCGGGAAAGTTCCCCCCATCTGCGTCCAACGCCCCGCATCCAGCGCTTGGCTCAGGGCCAACCGACGGCGTGTTGCAGATACTCGATATGCCCGGGCAGCAGCTCGGCGACGTAGAGCGTGGTGAGGATCGGATGATTCCCCCAGACGATCCCGCAACGCGTATTGACCGGGTTCACGCCGGCATCGCGTTGAGTGTATTGGACCGCCGGGTTATCCGGTGCGCCGACGTTGTTCGCCAAGCCCAAGGCCCAATGCTCCCAAGTCCGCCAACCGTCCGAGGCCATGACGATGGAATACTGTGTCGGCGCGGCTCCGCCGTTGCCCGATAAGGTCAGGCCGCTGAGGATCATGCACAGGCGCGCGAGCGCACGCGTGCAGGCCTGTTTCGCGGCGGCGCTGCCGGGCGCGGCATCGTTGCCGGCGGTGGCGGCGTTCGCCGCGAGAATCTGCGCTTGCGCATCGGCCGCGGCGTTGCCGAAGCTGTCGTGGACCCAGTCGACGAACCCCGGATTGAGCACGAAGTCTTCGGCCTCGGCATCGAACGACCACGCCTGGTCGAAGATCGTCGGCGGCGTGTTGGCGGCATGCCCGCCCGGGCCGCCGAACAATGCATAGCCCCAGCACGGCGCATCGGGATAAGGATCGGGCCAATCTGGATCGAGCTCGGTGCCGGCACCGAGGTTGTTGCTGGCGAGTCCTTGCAGTTGTGCGGCGGTCAATACGGGCATCGGGGCGGGCTCCTGGCGGTCGGGACGAGATCGAAAGCGGTGCGCTCGCAACGAACGGCCCGCCTGCATCCACTGCCCGAACTAACGCAGCCGCGCCGCCCCTGTGAACCCCGTCGCGGCGCGCCGCCGCGCTTCACAACACCCCCGCCCTCACGTTTCCAGATGTGCACCGCCCGCGCTGAGGATCGGCACCGCATGGCCTTGAACCCCCTCGAACTGCTGCTTCTGCACAACGCCCTGACCCGGCCCTCGCCCGCGACGGATGCGGCGGGCGCCGGCCAGCCTACTTCCGCACAACCCGCCGTCACCACCAAGGAGCCGTCCATGGCCAACCAGTTCGAATTCCTCGACAAGCATTTCGAGCCCACCGACCTACCCGAGATCGCCGCGCAGGCCGCCTACGAGCGCTTCGGCAACTACCCGAACGCGCGCACGAGCACGGTGATATTCAACGTGAACTGGAGCGCGCTCACCGACGCGATCAAGCATGCGGTGCTGAACTACACCAACGGCGGCGTCTACGACAGCTCGGCCTTCGCCACCCTGAACGCCAACGGCAATCAGTGGAACATCGTCGTGACCGGCCTGCAGTACGTGAACGCCTCGCGCACCATCGTGCGCGGCCGGCCGGAGTACGAAATCAACGAGTACAACAACGGCTCGGTCTTCATCAAGGCCGAGGCGCTCGGCGCGCAGTTGCTCGGCGAGATCGTGCATCTGGACACCGGTTTCGGCACCTGGGTGCAGCAGGTCCAACTCAAGAACCCGCCGTCGTTCTGAAGTCGCCGAGCCACCGACAGACGAAGCCCCGCCTGGGCGGGGCTTCGCATTGCAAGGCCGCACATCGCCAGACCGGCTCGAACCCGGGCCGGGTCCGGGCGGCGGCAGCGGTCCTCAGGCGGCGGCTTTGTTGCGTGCCCGTGCGCGCTGGTTCGAGGCATGCGGGTTGTCGAGGCAGGGCACCGCGCCGGTGTGCAGCGCATCGATCCATTCGTCGGTGCTCAGCACCGCGGCGAAGCGGCTTTGGAACACCACGCTGAATACACGGTGGATCTCCTCGGCGCTGGCATGGCCGGCGCTGTTCTCGTACGACAGCGAGCCGCTGGCGTCGTGCAGGAACTCCACGTTCAAGTTCAGATGCGCGGCCTCGAACACCGTGGACGCGTCGCAGTTGTGGGTCATGTAGCCGATCACGCTGAGGGTGTCGATGCTGTTGCGCTCGATCCACTGTTTGAAGTCGGTGCCGGTGAACACGCTCGGAAAGTTCTTCTCGATGTAGTGATCGCGCGGGCGGCTGGCGACGACGTCGTTGAGTTCCCAGCCCGGGGTGCCCTTGTCGAACACCGGCGAGCCGGCCGGCGCGGTGTTCTGCACCACCACTACCGGCACCCCGGCGGCGCGCGCGGCGTCCATGGCGCGGCCGATGTTGGGCAGGGTCTTGGCGACCGGCGGGTATTCGATCGGCAGGCCGTCGGCGAAATAGTCGTTCTGGACATCGATCACGACCAGGGCGCGTTTGCGGCTGTTGGACGAAGCGTTCATGAGTGGTCTCCGGGGAAGGGGTGGCTGCGAAGTGGGCTCATTGTTCGTCTTTGCCGATCCGGCCGATACTGGCCCGAATGACAATATTCGACAGGATCGGGCCATGTAGAATCAGGCCATGAACGAATCCGCCGCTTCCCGCCGCCTGGCCGTGGTCGCCTTCGACCGCATCAGCCCCTTCCACCTGTCGGTGCCCTGCCTGGTGTTCGACAACCGCGAAGGCGACCGCGACCTCGACCTGCCACAGTTCGACCTGCGCGTCTGCGCCGCCGAGCCCGGCCGCCTGCGCACCCGCGCCGGTTTCAGCATCGAGACGCGCTACGGCCTGCAGGCGTTGCGCAGCGCCGACACGATCATCGTGCCGTCCTGGCGGGACGCCGACGAACGCCCGCCGGAACCTCTGCTCAAAGCCTTGCGCGGCGCCCACGCGCGCGGCGCGCGCATCGTCGGCCTGTGCCTGGGCGCCTACGTGTTGGCCGAAGCCGGCCTGCTCGACGGTCGCCGCGCGACCACGCACTGGCATTGGAGCGAGCACTTCGCCGCGCGCTATCCGCAGGTCGCTCTGCAACGCGATGTGCTCTATGTCGACGACGAACGCATCACCACCTCGGCCGGCACCGCCGCGGCGCTGGATTGCTGCCTGCACTTGCTGCGCGGCATGCACGGCGCCGAGATCGCCAACCGCGTCGCCCGCCGCCTGGTGGTCGCGCCGCACCGCCAGGGCGGGCAGGCCCAGTACATCGAACAACCCTTGCCGGCCTCCGCTCACGACGACCGGCTGGCCGCGGTGCTGGCCTGGGCGCTGGCCCACCTGGACCGGCCGCACAGCCTGGACGCCCTGGCCGAACGCGCGCTGATGAGCCGGCGCACCTTCACCCGCCGCTTCCGCGACAGCACCGGCACCACGGTCGGGCAATGGCTGACCGGCCAACGCCTGGCGCGCGCGCAACGCCTGCTGGAAACCAGCGATGCCAGCCTGGACACGATCGCCGCCGAGACCGGCTTCGGCACCCCGGCCTCTCTGCGCCAACACTTCGCCGCCCAGCTCGGCACCTCGCCCTCGGCCTACCGACGCGGTTTCCGCGGCGCCTGAAAGTACCGCCGACGCAACGCTCCGGCGTGCGGACCGCGACAACCGGCCCGCTCGGCGCGGGCCCCGCAACCGCTACAATCGCCGGGTGCGCCTCCTTCTCCAACAACGGCCGGAAGGCCGCGAAGCCCCCCGCTTCGTACAGCTGATGCTGCAGCCCGACTTGCTCGGCGGCTGGACGCTGGTGCGCGAAACCGGCCAGATCGGCGGCCGCAGCACGGTCCGGCGCGAGCAGTTCATGGACCACGACAGCGCCCTGGCGGCGCTGGAACAGGCCCGCGACCAACAGCTCAAGCGCGGCTTCCACCTGATGTTCTCGCAGGGCGCCGAAGCGCCGCGATGAGGCTTTCCGTGGTTCGGTCCGATCGGGCGGGAACAGCAAATCCCCCCTGCCCCCCCTTTACCAAGGGGGGAACCGCGTGTGCTTACGAAGCGATAGATCGCCTGTCTTTGCCTTGGCACCACGCCGCATCCTCCCTCTTTGAAAGCGCTCTCTCATCGGGAGGTCTTCCCCCTTTGCAAGAGGGGGATCGAGGGGGATTTGCTTTAGCTGGCCACGACCGCCCGCCCACCCCATTCCCGCGCAGCCCCGCCGGCTCGCCGCATTCCATCTTTCCCTCCCATTGACGGCGTACTTCGCCACGGTTCTCTCATGTCCAATCCCTCTCCCGTCAACGACCGCTTCCTGCGCGCATTGCGTCGCCAACCCGTCGACCGCACGCCGGTCTGGCTGATGCGCCAGGCCGGCCGCTATCTGCCGGAATACCGCGCCACCCGCACCCAGGCCGGCAGCTTCCTCAACCTGGCCAAGAACCCGGAGCTGGCCTGCGAGGTCACCCTGCAGCCGCTGCGCCGGTTTCCGCTCGATGCGGCGATCCTGTTCTCCGACATCCTGACCGTGCCCGATGCGATGGGCCTGGGCCTGTATTTCGCCGACGGCGAAGGCCCGAAGTTCGAGCGCCCGATCCGCTCCACCGCCGACATCGACCGCCTTGCCGTGCCCGACATGGGCAAGGAACTGCGCTACGTGATGGATGCGGTCGGCACGATCCGCAGCGAATTGAACGGCTCGGTGCCGCTGATCGGTTTCTCCGGCAGCCCGTGGACGCTGGCCTGCTACATGGTCGAAGGCGGCGGCAGCGACAACTACTCGAAGGTGAAGTCGCTCGCCCTCAACGATCCGGCGGCGATGCACCGTCTGCTGAGCGTGGTCACCGACGCGGTGATCGAGTACCTCAAGGCCCAGCACGCCAGCGGTGCGCAGGCGCTGCAAGTGTTCGACACCTGGGGCGGCGTGTTGTCGCCGTCGATGTACCGCGAGTTCTCGTTGCGCTATCTGCAACGCATCGCCGCCGAACTGCCGCGCGGCGAAGGCGACGAACGCGCGCCGCTGATCCTGTTCGGCAAGGGCAACGATCCGTATATCGAAGACCTCGCCGCCAGCGGCGCGGAAGCGGTGGGTGTGGACTGGACCATCGGCCTGGGCGACACCGCGCGCCGCATCGGCGGCCAGGTCGCGATCCAGGGCAACCTGGATCCGGTCACCTTGTACGCCACGCCGGAAACGATCCGCGGCGAAGTCGGCCGCGCGCTCGACGATTACCGCGACGGCAACGGCGGCTCGCGCGAGGGCCATGTCTTCAATCTCGGCCACGGCATGTCGCCGGACATGCAGCCCGAGCACGTCGCGGCGATGGTCGCGGCGGTGCACGAGCTGAGCGCGCGCTGAGGCTCGTTCGATCGGTGAGGGTACGCGCCGACCTGGTGCCCTCACTCCAACCCCTCTCCCGTGAACGAGAGAGGGGCTAAGCGCAGTCGTCCAGGCTGTACTCAGCCGCCCGTCTTGCGCGACAACACCGCGTCCATGGCTTCGCGCAGCAGGGTGCCGGTCACCGGCTTGCGCAGGAAACGATCGAAACCGGCCGCAGTGGCCTGCGGTTCGGCGTCGGCATCGGCGCGTGCGGTCACCGCGATCAAGGGCTGCGCGAAACCCTGCGAGCGCAGCTGGCGCGCCAGGTCGAGGCCGTTGATGCCGGGCAGGTCGAGATCGAGCAAGGCCAGGTCGAAATGCCCGGTCGCCACTTCCGTCAACGCCGCCAGACCGTTGCTGACATGGGCGACGCGATGCCCCTGCGCGCGCAACAGGCCGGCGATGACTTCGGCGACGGTCGCATCGTCTTCGACGAGCAACAGCGACAGCGGCGCGGCGTAGGCGATCGACGCGGATTCGTCGTGCCTGCGCAACGGCGGCGTGACGTTCTGCAACGGCAGGTCGAAGACGAAACGCGCGCCCTGCCCCGGTTCGCTGTAGACGGTGATGTGGCCATCCATCGCCGCCGCCAGTTCCTGGCAGATCGCCAGCCCCAGGCCGCTGCCGCCGTAGCGCGCCGCGGTGCGGGCGCCGTCGCCTTGTTCGAAGCGGCGGAACAAGCGGTTCTTCTGTTCTTCGTTGAGGCCGGGGCCGGTGTCGGCGATCTCGAAGCGCACGCCCTGCGGCTGCAACGCTTCCACGCGCAGACTGACCTTGCCTTCGTCGGTGAACTTGATCGCGTTGCCGAGCAGGTTGAGCAGGATCTGACAGACCCGGCTGACGTCGCCGCGCAAACCCGCCGGCGCGCCCGATGAGATGTCGATCTCGAACGCGAGGCGGCGTTGGCGCGCCAGCGGCGCCATCAGATTGCTGGCTTCCTCGACCAGCGCACGCAGGTCGAAGGCTTCGTCGGCGAGTTCGAGCTTGCCCGATTCGATCCGCGCCAGGTCCAACGCGTCGTTGACCAGGCGCAGCAAGTGCTCGCCGGCGCGGCGCACCGCTAGGGTGTAGCTGCGCTGGCGGTCGTCGAGCGGGGTGTCGAGCAGGAGTTCGCTCATGCCGAGCACGCCGGTCATCGGCGTGCGCACTTCATGGCCGAGGGTGGCGAGGAAGCGAGTCTTGGCGAGCGAAGCCTGCTTGGCGACTTCGCGTTCGTGTTCAGCGCGTTGCCAGGCCAGGCGGCGGCGCGCACGCCGCCGGTAGGCGAACCAGAGCAGGCCGAGCAGCGACAGCACCAGGGCGATGAAGCCGGTGATCGCCCAGGGGCTCCACCACCACGGCGAATCGACATGGAAAGCGATGACCTGCACCGGCGTCCACACGTTGTCGGCACTCTTGGCCTTCACTTCCAGGCGGTAGTCGCCGGGCGCGAGTTGCGAGAAGCTGCGTTCGCCGCTGGCGCCTACATCGACCCAACCGGGATCGTAATTGCTGAGCCGGAACCGGTAACGGTTGGTTTGTGCATTGTTGAACGACAACAGCCGCGCCACGATGCGCAGGTCGCGATCGCCGTCGGCGATCGTAATGGGCGCTATGCCGTCGGCGATCGTAATGGGCGCGATGCCGTCGGCGATCGTAATCGGATGGATGCCGTCGACCGTCGCTACGGGAGGAACGCCATCGGACCAAATCCCTTCGAACGCGATCGGTGCGCGCTCGACAGCAGCGACCGCGGCCGCCGCATTCGCCACCGGAAACGCGATGCGCTCGTTGCGCCGCCGCACTTCGATGGTCTCGATGATCAGCGGCGGTGCGCGGTCGATCGGCCGCACCACCGCCGGATCGAACAGGATCAGGCCTTCCGGGCTGCCGACCAGGATGCGGCCGTCGCTCGGACGCGCCCGCGGCCGTTCCAGAAATTCCTGGCTCGGCAAACCGTCCTTGACCCCGTACACGCGTACCGAACGCTGTTGCGGGTCGACCCGCACCAGGCCGCGCGTGGTGGTCATCCAGACCAAGCCGGCGCTATCGACGATCAGGCCGCGCGCTTCGGTCAACGGCAGACCGGCGCGAGCGCCAAGACTCGACTCGCGTTGCAGGCGCACGCCGTCCCAGCGATAGGCCTCCAGCGTGCCGAAACCGGCCGCCCACACCCGCGTGCGCCCTTCGAAGGCGAAGGCATGCACCGGCTGCCTCGGCGAACCCGACACCGCTTCGAAGCGGCGCGCGGCGGCGTCCCAGCGCCACAATCCCTGCGAACTGGAAACCCACAAAGCGCCATCGGGGCCGTTACCGCTTTGTTCGAGGACCGCGTCCTTCGGCAGCCCGCGCTCGCCGAAGGCGAACGACTCGCGCACGCGACCGTCGAGATCGCGCGCCTGCAGATCGCCGTCGCTGCCGAGCAGCCAGATCAGACCTTGGCTTTCCACCAACTCGGCGGTGGTGCCGCCGATCGTCGGATCGCGGACGCTGTCCAGGCTCCAGTTCCGGTACGCGCCGGTGGCCGGATCGATGCGCGCCAGGCCGCCGTAATAAGTCACCCAGACCTGGCCGGCGCGATCCTGCAGCACCCGGTCCAGGCCGAGGTTGCCGCTGAATCCTTTGGCGACATGCACGACATGCCCGGTCTCCGGATCGAGGCGGTCGAGCACGCCGCCGCTGCCGACCAGCCACATGTCGCCGCCCTGCGCCGGGGCGATGCCGCGCACGCTGGCGTTGCCGAGGGTCGCGGGGTCGTCGATGCGCCGCGTCAGCACCGAGAACTGGCGCCAGTTCGGCGGCAGATACCATAGGCCGTGGCCGTTGCTGGCGAACCACAGGCCGCCCTCGCGATCCTCGTAGGCGCCCGACCAGTTCGGCCGCACCAAGCCCTGGCTGGTGCTGCTGAACAAGGGCACGACCGCGACCCCTTCGGCGTTGCCGATGCCCAGGCCTTCGGGCAGATCGAACCAGTACTGGCCGCTGCGATCGCGGCGCAGCACGTCGATGATGGTCTTGCCGGGGGCGAAACGCGCCCACGGTTGCGCTTCGTAACGGCCGTTCGGACGGCGCACGCCGACGCCGTGCGGCGTGCCGAACCAGGCGGTGCCGTCACTCTCGAAGGTGATGGTGTTAACGATGACCGAGGTCAGCGCCTTGTCGGGTACGCGCTCGAAATCGCGCCCGGTCCAACGCGCCGCGCCGGCCAGCGTACTCACCCACAGCGTGCCGTCGGGGGCGACGCTGAGATTGGCGATGCCGTCGCTGGGCAGGCTGCGCGGATCGCCTTCGCGGGCCACGTAACGGGTGATGCCGCCGTCGGCCGCCATCCGGTGCAGGCCGCCGTGGGCAGTGCCGAACCACAGCGCGCCGTCGGGCATGGAGGCGATCGACCAGATGTTGTTGTCGCCCAGCGCCGGCGTATTGGCGCGGTCGTAGTAGCGGAACTGCTTGCGGTCGGCGTCGAGCATGGCCAGGCCGGACTGGCTGGTGCCGATCCAGACCCGGTTGCGCGCATCGACGTGCACCGCCCACAGGAAGTTGTCGCGCAGGCCTTGCTCGCGCCGCCAGACCCGGTAGCCGCTGCCGTCGTAACGGGCGAGGCCTTCGCTGGTGGCCAGCCACAGATAGCCTTGGCGATCTTCGGCGATGCGGTTGACGGTGTTGGACGGCAGGCCGTCGGCCACCGTGAGCTGGCGTGGACGCGGCGTCTCGGGCAGGCCGGCCATGGCGGTCGAGATCAGGCCGGGCAACAACGCCACGCAGGACAGCGCCGCCACGGTCAGCGCGAACAGCCATCGAATAGTGCGCCGCATCCGAACTCCCTCGCCACAACGCGCGGCGATCCGGGATCGTCGCAATGTGTGTGTTCTCGCGCAAGCGCGGCCGCAGTCAACTCCGTCGCCCATCCGCCCGCGGCCGCGGCGTTTACTCGGGCGGCGCGTGCCCCATCGCCGCGGCGACCGCCTCGGCCAGCATCGCGCCGGTCACCGGTTTGCGCAGGAAGCGGTCGATGCCGGCCTCGCGCGTCTGCGGCTCGGCATCCGGATCGGTGCGTGCGGTCACCGCGATCAGCGGCCGCTCGAAACCCTGCGCACGCAACTGCCGCGCCAGGTCCAGGCCGTTGAGCCCGGGCAGGTCGAGATCGAGCAAGGCCAGATCGAAATGCCCCGTCGCCACTTCGGCCAGGGCGGCCAGCCCGTTGGCGACATGGGTCACGCGATGGCCTTGCGCGCGCAGCAGGCCGGCGATGACTTCGGCCACGGTGGCGTCGTCTTCGACGAGCAGGATCGCGCGCGGTTGCGAACGGCGCGTTACCGTCGGCGCGGCCTCCGAATCGGTGCTCGGCGGCGGCGGCGCCACCGGCAGCAGCGGCACGTCGAAGATGAAGCGCGCGCCCTGTCCGGGTTCGCTCTGCACCGCGATATGCCCTTCCATCGCCGCGGCCAGTTCCTGGCAGATCGCCAGGCCCAGGCCGCTGCCGCCGTAACGCGCGGCGGTGCGCGCGCCTTCGGCCTGTTCGAAGCGGCGGAACAGCCGCGTCTTCTGTTCTTCGTTCAAGCCCGGGCCGGTGTCGACGACTTCGAAACGCACGCCCTGCGGCGCCAGCGCGTCGACGATCAGGCTGACCTTGCCGTGTTCGGTGAACTTGATCGCGTTGCCAAGCAGGTTCAACAGGATCTGGCAGACACGGCTCGGATCGCCTCGCAGGCCCTGCGGGGCGCTCGAAGTGATGACGACATCGAAGGCCAGCCCGCGCTGACGCGCGAGCGGCTGCATCAGCCCGGTGACTTCGTCGACCAGCCCGCGCAGGTCGAACGGCCGGTCTTCGAGTTCGAGCTTGCCCGATTCGATCCGGGCCAGGTCAAGGGCGTCGTTGACCAGCCGCAGCAAGTGCTCGCCGGCGCGGCGGATCGCCTCGGTGTAACTGCGTTGGCGCGGATCGAGCGGCGTGTCCAGCAGCAACTCGCTCATGCCGAGCACGCCGGTCATCGGCGTGCGCACCTCGTGTCCCAGAGTGGCGAGGAACCGGGTCTTCGCCAACGACGCCTGTTCGGCGAGTTCGCGTTTGTGCACGGCCAGTTGCCAGTCGCTGCGGCGGCCGAGGCGGCGCCGGTACACCAGCGCGCCGATCCCGAGCAGCAGCAAGGCGATCAATACGAAACCTACCTGGGCCCAAGTCGCGCGCCACCACGGCGGCTTGACGTGCAGGGTGAAGGCAACCGGATCGGACCAGATACCGTCGGCGCCGGCGGCCTTCACCTGCAATCGGTATTCGCCCGGCTCCAGACGCGAGAACACGCGCTCGCCGTTGGCGCGCTGTTCGATCCAGTCCGGGTCATAGCCGCCGAGCTTGAAGCGGTAGGTGTGCGAACGCGGATCGAGGAAGGACATCAGCCGCGCGACCACGCGGAAATCGCGATCGTCGGATTCCAGTTGCACGGTGTCGCGCTGGACCGGCAACGACCACTCGTCCTCTTCGCGGCGCACACTCAGGCTTTCCAGCGACAGCCGCGGCGGCCGCGAACGCGGGAACGGCGTATTGAGGTCGAACAGCACCAGGCCGTCGAGCGACAGGGTCGCGGCGATGCCCTTGGCGCCGCGCTGCGGCGCGGTGCGGTTCAACTCGACGTTGGGAATGCCGTCGCCGAGACCGAACAGACGCAGGCGCTTGTCCTTCGGCGAGACCAGCAGCAAACCGCGCGAGGTGGTCGCCCAGACCATGCCGGCGTCGCTGACCAGCAAGCCGGACACGCTGGTGTCGGGATAGCCGGCGCTGTTGTCGATGCGTTGCTCGAACGCAAGCTGGCCTTCGGCCCAGCGATACGACTCCAGCGCGCCGTTGCGCGCGATCCACAACCGATGCGGGCCGGCGAAGGCCATCGCCTGGACGTCGCCGAACGCGCCGCCGGGCACGGCGACGAAGCGCTTGCCGTCCCAGCGCCGCAAACCGGCGGTACCGGCGAACCAGGGCTGCTCGTCGGGGCCGACCACGAAGGTCGCCGCGCTGGTGGTGAAACCGGCGGTGGAGAACACGCGCTCGATCTCGCCGGACGGCAGGCGCTCGCCGGCGGCGCTGTAGCGGCGCGCGCTGCCGTCGGAGAACCACAGCCACAGGCCGCCGTCGGGCAGTTCGTGCAGGAACCACACCGTGGTGCCGAGTTCGCCGGCGCCGAACGGCCAGTTGCGCGCCTGGCGCGTAGCCGGGTCGAACAGGCTCAAGCCGCTGGAATGGCCGATCCACAGCTTGCCGTCGGGCCGCAGATACAGGGTATGCATCCACTTCAGGCCGAGCTGTTGGTTGTCGGCGACCGCTTCCAGCACGCGCGAATCGCGGCGCAGGCGATACAGGTCGGTCGCCGACAGCATCCAGAAACCGCCTTCGCCGTCGGGCGCGATGTCGCGCACGTCGAGGCGGTCGATCTGGATCCCGCCGACCGAGGTGATCGAAGCGAAACGATTCCAGTCCGGCGGCAAATAAACCAGCCCCTGCGAATAGGTCACCAGCCACAGCCCGCCTTCGCCGTCGCGCAGCATCTGCTGCAGGCCGCTGCGGCGATCCCAGATGCCGTCGCCGGCATCGTCCTGCAACAAACGCGCCTCGCCGTCGCGGTCGACGCGGTAGAGGCCGGCGGTGGTGCCGATCCAGCGTCCGCCGGACTGATCGCCGACGACGATGGCATTGGTGGTCTGTTCGCCGAGCGCCCACGGCGCCGGGGTCATGCGGTCGTCGGTGCCTAACCGGAACAGGCCGCGCTGACTGCCGACCCAGATCGAACCGTCGGTTTCGCGCGACAGCTCGCCGATGCGCACGCCGGCGGTCTCGTCGCGGCCGATCGGGCCGAAGCGGCCGCGCTCGAAGCGCACCAGGCCATGCATGGTGCCAACCAGCAAGCGGCCGCGATCGTCGCTGAGCAACGCTGTCACCGGCCCCGGCGGCAGGCGTTCGCCGGCGCCGACGCCGGGGGTGTAGCGCGACAAGCGGCCATCGGCGTCGATGCGGCACATCTCGCCGTCGTAGGTCGCGGTCCAGATCGCGCCGTCGGGGGTGCCGGTCATGTAGGAGACATCGTCGCTGCACGAAGCGTCCTGGCCTTCGAAGACGACGCGGACGAATTCCTTGCGATCGCTGCCGAGCCAGCTCAGGCCGTCGCGGCTGGCGACCCAGACGCGGTCGCGGCCATCGACGTAGACGTCTTCGATCATATTGTCCGGCAGCGAACCGGACAGGCCGATGATGTGGCGCCAGACCGTGAATTCGACGCCGTCGTAGCGCGCCAGGCCGTCTTCGGTCGCGATCCACAGATAGCCCTGGCGGTCCAGGTCCATGCTCACGACCGACTTCGGCAGCCCCTGTTCCTGGCCGTAACGGCGGAAACGCGGCGTTTCGGGAAGGCGTGCCTCTGCCTGCATGGCGAACAGCAACATCAGCAGACACAGACAACGTCCCAGCACGGGTTCCTCCTGGACCGCGAGCGAAGCCCCCGGTGCGGTCGAGCGCTATCGTCGCAACGGCTTACCGCAGGCGCAAGCGCGCCTCATTGTGCGACATCCGTCCGGTTCATCGAAACTCCCGGAACAGTATGCGCGGGCCGCAACTGCGCATCGTGTCACGATTGCGTCCGTGCCGGCGGCGCCGAAATCAATGCTTCGCCGCCTGCACCGCGGCCACGGTGTCGGCGAGCATCGCGCCGGTCACCGGCTTGCGCAGGAAGCGATCGAAGCCGGCCTCGCTCGCCTGCGGCTCGGCATCGGCGTCGGCGCGCGCGGTCACCGCCACCAAGGGGGCCGCGAACCCCTGCGCACGCAACTGGCGGGCGAGGTCGAGGCCGGTGATGCCGGGCAGGTCGAGGTCGAGCAAGGCCAGGTCGAAACGCGCCGTACTGACTTCGGCGAGCGCCGCCAGGCCGTTGGCCACGTGCGTCACCCGATGGCCCTGGGCGCGCAGCAGGCCGGCGATGACTTCGGCCACGGTCGGGTCGTCTTCGACGAGAAGCAAGGCCAGCGGACCGATCTGCGGCCCACGCGTCGCGGTCTCGGGCGATTTCGTGCCCACCGGCGGCTCGGCGTTCGGCAACGGCAGCTCGAAGACGAAATGCGCACCCTGGCCGGGTTCGCTGTGCACGGCGATATGCCCTTCCATCGCCGCCGCCAACTCCTGGCAAATCGCCAGGCCCAGGCCGCTGCCGCCGTAGCGCGCCGCAGTGCGCGCACCGTCAGCCTGCTCGAAGCGGCGGAACAAGCGCGCCTTCTGTTCTTCGTTCAAGCCCGGGCCGGTGTCGGCGACCTCGAAACGCACGCCCTGCGGCGCCAGCGCGTCGACGATCAGGCTGACCTTGCCTTGTTCGGTGAACTTGATCGCGTTGCCGAGCAGGTTCAACAGAATCTGGCAGACGCGGCTGGCGTCGCCGCGCAGGCCGCGCGGCGCGCTCGGCGCGATCAGCACTTCGAAGGCGAGCCCGCGCTGCTGCGCGAGCGGCCTCATCAGTTCGGCGGCCTGTTCGATCAGGGCGCGCAGATCGAAGGACTCGTCGGCGAGTTCGAGCTTGCCCGATTCGATCCGAGCCAAGTCCAGGGCGTCGTTGACCAGGCGCAGCAAATGCTGGCCGGCACGCAGGATCGATTCGGTGTAGCCGCGCTGGCGCTCGTTCAAGGGCGTATCCAGCAGCAACTCGCTCATGCCGAGCACGCCGGTCATCGGCGTGCGCACCTCGTGACCGAGGGTGGCGAGAAAACGCGTCTTCGCCAGCGAGGCCTGCTTGGCGACTTCGCGTTCGTGCTCGGCGGCCTGCCAGGACAGCCGACGTTGCAGGCGGCGCCGGTACGAGGCGGCGATCCACCACACCAGCAAGGCGACCAGCCCGGCCAACGCAGCCAGCGCCGGCGGCGTGCGCCACCACGGCGGGCGCACGTTGAACTCGAGGGTGCGCTCGACCGCAGCATTGCCGTTGGCGTCGACCGCGCGCGCATGCAGCACGTAGCTGCCCGACGGCAGCCCGGCGAACACGCGCTCGCCGCTGTTGCCGACCGACACCCAATCGCTGTCGTAGCCTTCCAGGCGGGTGTAGTAACGATTGGCCTGCGGATCGTCGAACGACAGCAAGCGCAATTGCACGCGCATCTCGCGGTCGTCCGGCGCCAGCGACGGAATCGTCGCGTAGCGCGCCGCGCGCGTCGCCCCCGCCGGCAGCGACGAGCCCTGCAACGGCAACGGCACCCAGCGCCCGTGCCGGCGCACGTCAAGCTGATGCCACTGCAGCCGCGGCTGGCGCGGAGGCGGGTCGGCCAGTTCGGTATCGACCAACACCACGCTGCCATCCGACAGCGCCGAGGCGAGCACGCCGCCGGGGGTCATGGTCGAACCGCGGCGGATGAATTCCTGGCTGCTCATGCCGTTCTGCACACCGAAGTGACGCAGCTGCCGGTGCTTGGGGTCCCAGCGGAACAGACCGCGCGAGGTCGGCATCCAGATGCGGCCGAGGCGGTCGCGGAACAGATCGGTGGCTTCGACCGCGGGAATGCCTTCGGCGACGCCGATCTGCGCTTGCAGGCGCCACTGCTTGCCGTCGCGGCGATAATGCTCGAGTCCCTTGAGGGTCTGCAGCCACAGACTGTCGGCAGCGTCGAAAACGAAGCCGAACACGCGCTCGCGCGGCAGGCCTTGCTCCGCCTGCATGCGCTTGCCGGCGGCATCGTGACGCAACATGCCCTGCCCCGAGGCGACCCACAGCACACCGTCGGGTGCGAGCTTCATCGAGCCCAGGTCGCCGACGCCGATGCCCTGCTCGGGCCCGACCAAGATCGTCGACAAGACCTTGCCGGTGTCGGTGTCGCGCTGCTGCAGGCCCTGGGTCAGGAACGAAATCCACAGCGTGCCGTCGCGCGCGATCAGCATCCGCTCGGGTTCGCCGTTGAGCGCCGGTTCGGGCGTGTCCACGGTCCAGTCGCGCCAAACGCCGGAAGGGTCGATCCGCACCACGCTGTTGCGGCTGGTCGCGACCCACAGCCGGCCCTTGCGATCTTCGACCGCGGCATTGGGCACGCTGTGGCCGATCGAATCGTGCGGCCCGTCGCTGACTGGCTCGACCACGCCGTCGGCGCCGAGGCGTTCGATTTCGCCGCGCGCACCGAGCAGCCACAGCCCGCCGCTCGCCGACGGGGCGAGCGAGGGATAGAGCTCGCTCGACAAGGTGCCGCGCTCGCGCGAGTACTGGGCGATGCGGCGCCAGTCCGAACGCAGATAGCCCACGCCGGTGCCCGCGAACGGAAACCAGAACGAACCGTCTTCCTGGCCGACGATCTGCTGCACCGGACGCGCCGGCCGCGCAGGACCGAGCGTCGCCGGCACCGGCACCGCGTTCGGCGCAACCCGCCAGATGCTGCGCTGGGTGCCGAGCCAGAAGTTGCCGCCGCGGTCGGGCGCCAGGGTCAGCACCGCATTGAGATGGCCGAACATCACCGAATAGTCGGGATCGGTCCAGCGGCCGTCGCCTTCGCGCCGGTACAGGCCGGTCTTGGTGCCGACCCAGAGTTGATCGCCGACCGGGGTGACCGAGAAGATCCACGGCGCCGGCTCTTCGCCGGGCACGGCGACGCGTTCGAAATCGCTGCCGGTCCAGCGCGCCAGCCCCTTGAAGGTACCGACCCACAGATCGCCGCGGCCGTCGTAGGCCAGCGACAGCACCGTTTCCGCCGGCAGGCTGCGCAGGTCGCCGGGCTTGGGCGCGAATCGGGTGATGCGGCCGTCGCGATCGAGCCGATGCAGGCCGCCGCCGTAGGTGCCGAACCAGACCTCGCCGTTGCGGCTGGCGACGGCGAAGGTGTCGTCGCTGCCGATCTCGGGGCGCTCGGCCTGGCGGTAATGGACGAAGCCCTCGCGCTTGCTGTCCATCATGCTCAGGCCGCGGCCTTCGGCCGCGACCCAGATGCGGTCGCGATCGTCGACCGAAACCAGGGTCAGGTCGTTGCCGGGCAGCGAAGCCGGGTCGCCGGGCGTATGCCGCCAGACCTTCATGCCGATGCCGTCGTAACGCGCCAGGCCGTCGGTCGTGGCCAGCCACAGGTAGCCGGCGTGGTCGAAGGCCATGCCGTTGACCTTGCTCGACGGCAGCCCGTCGGCGACGCCGATGATGCGCGCGCGCGGCACTTCGGGCACGGCCGCCCCGGCCGCCCAAGAGGCGCCCAGGCACAGACAGGCGGTTAGCAGCGCTCGCAGCATTCGGTTCCTTCCCCGGGTGGAACGCGGCGTCCCAGCGCCCGTCTTGTTCGTTCCGTCGGGCACTAGGCTCGGCGATACCGCCTGTACGAAGCAAGAGGCAGGCCTCGCGGAGGCCGAACTCCCGGGCGGGCAGGCGGTCGAAACGGATCGTTGCGCGTGCTTAGACACGACTTTGCGCGGCTGTGCCTAGAATCCTCCCGAACCTTGCCGGAGCTGTCATGCCTCTCACCCGCCGTTGCGCCGTCGTCCCCGTCGCGCTCGCCGTCCTGCCGCTCGCGCTGGCAGCGGCCGCAGCGCACGCGGCCGAGCCGCAGCGCTACGGCCTGGACCCGGTGCACACGCGGGTGATGTTCGCGGTCTCGCATGCCGGTTTCTCCCAGGCCATCGGCACGGTGTCCGGCGCCAGCGGCAGCTTGTTGTTCGACCGCGACGACTGGCGCAGCGCCAAGCTCGAGGTCAGCGTGCCGTTGGCCCGGCTCGACCTCGGCGACGCCAAGTGGAACGCCGCCACCCTCGCCGCCAACCTGCTCGACGGCAAGCGCCATCCGCTCGCCCGGTTCGTTTCCGAAACCGTCGAGCCGCTGCCGGGCGAGGGCGAACACCCGTCCGACCGGGCCCGGGTCTGTGGCGCCCTGAGCCTGCACGGCGTCACCCGCCCGCTGTGCATGGACGTGCGTCTGAATGCCTATAAGCGCCACCCGTTGCCGCCGTTCCGCCACACCGCCGGCTTCTCGGCGACCGCGCGCCTGAGCCGCG
This sequence comes from Lysobacter sp. 22409, assembly GCF_052045105.1. Classification (NCBI taxonomy): domain Bacteria; kingdom Pseudomonadati; phylum Pseudomonadota; class Gammaproteobacteria; order Lysobacterales; family Lysobacteraceae; genus Lysobacter; species Lysobacter sp. 22409. Next base: position 107,288 of record NZ_JBQEOE010000001.1, read on the forward strand.
CCGAGTTCGGCATCGACGCCTGGAAATCGGTGATCGGCGACGAGGTCGAGCTGCGCATCGAAGCCGAAGCGGTGCGCAACCAACACCTCGATGCCGAGCCCGGCGCCCCGGCCGACAGCGAACCGATTCCCGACCCAGGCCCGCCGCCTTCGCCGACCGACACCCCGCCCGACCCCTCTTCCAGCGCAGCCACGCCCGAACCGGAGCCCCGCCGATGACTCTCAAGAACACCGCCGACCGCTGGGGCCCGATCAGCCAGTTGCTGCACTGGGCGGTCGTGCTGTTGATCGCCGCCATCGCCATCATCGGCCTGACCATGACCGACATGAGCAACGGCCCGTCGAAGATCAAGATCTACGCACTGCACAAGTCGCTGGGCCTGACCCTGTTGAGCCTGGTCGTGCTGCGCCTGCTGTGGCGCTTGTATGCCGGCACCCCGCGCCCGGTCGCGGGCACGCCGCACTGGCAGGAGCGCATCGCCTCGCTGACCCATTGGGCCTTGTACGCGCTGATGTTCGCCCTGCCGATCTCCGGATGGGTGTTCAACTCTTCTTCCGGTTACCCGCTGCAGTATTTCGGCTGGTTCAACCTGCCGCGCATCGCCGAACGCAGCGAAGACCTGTCGCGCCTGAGCCACGACATCCATGAATACGGCTTCTGGTTGCTGCTCGTCCTGGTCCTGGCGCATGCCGGCGCCGCCTTCTATCACCACCTGTTCCAGAACGACGCCACCCTGACGCGGATGCTGCCGGGCCGTCGCAAACCGCAGCCGGTCCTGGCCGCCTCGCCTTCCCCATCTCTCTCGCAAGTTCCGGAGCACCCCGATGCCGATTAAATCCCTCGCCCTGGCCGGCCTGCTGTTCGCCGCCACCGCGCCCGCGCTCGCCGCCGACTACGTCCAGCAGACCGGTTCCAGCCTGACCTTCGCCACCAAGTACCAGGGCGAAGTCTTCGCCGGCAACTTCCCCGGCTTCACCGCCCGCCTGAGCTTCGATCCGGCGCAGCTGAACACCTCCAAGCTCGACGTGGTGATCCCGCTGGCCGGCGCCAACACCAAGAACAGCGAGCGCGACGACACCCTCAAGGGCGTGGATTTCTTCAGCATCGCCAAGTTTCCGCAGGCCCGTTTCACCGCAACCAAGTTCCGCAGCCTGGGCGGCAACAACTACGCCGCCGACGGCAGCCTCAACCTGCGCGGCGCGACCAAGCCGGTGACCCTGACCTTCACCTGGGCCGCCGGCGCCAAGCCGGTGTTGACCGGCAAGGCCACCGTCAAGCGCCTGGATTTCGGCGTGGGCGGCGGCGATTGGGCCGACACCTCGATCATCCCGAACGAAGTCGCGGTCAGCACCAAGGTGATCTTCGCTCCGGCGAAGTGAGTTTGGCGGCGCGCCGCAATGGCGCGCCGTAGCGAGCATGTGCTCGGGCACCAGCCGTTGCCGTTGCCGTTGCCGTTGCCGTGATTTTGATCTGCTTTGCCGCTTTGCTGTTTTTCCCGTCAAACGTAGACCCGGAGGGCGCCGCACAGGACGTGCGGCGTTTTCCGATAAGACAGGGACGTCTTATCGGAAAATCCCGGCGCGCGCATCGCACTCGTGGCTTGTGCCCTTGCAAGGAGAGCCCTTTTCTTTGGTTACCTTTGACCGAAGGGAATCCAGACGGACTTTTGGGCTTAGCAAAAGAAAGTAACCCGGCCGCGTAGCGGACGGAAGCTCTGCACTTGCTTATGGCGTTCATACAAACAAGATCAAACGCTAAAAGCTTCCGCCACTAAAGCGGCGGGTAACTTTCTTTTGTCTAAAGCAACAAAAGAAAGTCACCAAAGAAAAATGCTTTTGTTTTGAATCACAGGCCCGCACGAGCGATGCCGACGCAGGGATTTTTCATACGGGACATCCATGTCCCCCGATGAAAAACGGCGCGCATCCCTGCGCGCCGCCCTCCGGGTCTTCGATTGCCTTCGCTAGCTCGCCGCGACGCACAGCAACAGCAGAATCTTTACGGCAACGGCAAATCCCCCCTGCCCCCCTTTTTCAAAGGGGGGAGCAGCAGCGAGGCGCGCAACCAGTAGACGCAAGCCGATCCCTCACCCCTCACCCGTCCGCCCCAACAACAGCGCCACCGCCGCCGCATCGAACGGCCAATCCAACTCCACCCCACCCGCCTCATCCCGCAATACCGGCACCCGCATCCCGTACAGCGCCTCCAGGCCCTCGTCCTCGTCGATGAAGACGCTCTCGAACTCGGGCGCGCGGGCCTGCGCCAGCACCTCCAGCGCGAGATCGCACAAGTGGCAGTCGTCGCGCTGGAACAGGGTCAGGGCGGGAGCGGTCGTGATCACGGCAATGCGGCGCAGTATGGCGTCGGGAACAGGTCGACCTGCGTAGAATAAGCGGCTCCGCGCCTCCCGCGGCATCGCGGTCCGGATGCCGGCGGCGCGCGGTCCGCCAGCATCGTCCGACTTCTTCCTTCGTTGGAGCAGCAAGCCCGTGGCAGTCAGCAGTTTCGACCTGTTCAAGATCGGCATCGGCCCGAGCTCGTCCCACACCGTCGGCCCGATGCGCGCCGCCGCGCGCTTCATCGAGCGCTGGCTCATCGAAGGCTGCAACAGCGAAGCCGAAGGCGCCGACCTCGCCCGCACCGCGCGCGTGCGCGCCGAAGTGTTCGGCTCGCTCGCGCTGACCGGCCGCGGCCACGGCACCGACAAGGCCGTGCTGATGGGGCTGGAAGGCCATTGGCCGAACCTGATCGATCCCGACATCATCCCGGCCGCGCTCGAACGCATCCGCAGCACCAAGCGCATCCGTTTGTTCGGCCGCCACGAGATCGGCTTCGACGAGAAGCACGATCTGATCATGAACAAGCGCCAGAAGCTGCCGTTCCACACCAACGGCATGCGCTTCACCGCCTACGACGCGGCCGGCGAAGTCATCGCCACGCGCGACTACTACTCGGTCGGCGGCGGCTTCGTGGTCAACCAGGACGAAGCGGCCGAAGACCGCATCGTTGCCGACACCACCGATCAGCCCTATCCCTTCCATTCCGGCGACGAGCTGTTGGCGCAGGCGCAACGCAGCGGCCTCAGCATCGCCGAGATGATGATGGCCAACGAGCGGGTCTGGCGCAGCACCGAAGAAATCAACGACGGCCTCGACGCGATCTGGAACGCGATGCAGTCCTGCGTCGCGCGCGGCATCCGCGAAACCGGCACCCTGCCCGGCGGCCTGCACGTTTCGCGCCGCGCGCCGGCCTTGTTCGACGAACTGTCGAGCAAGCCCGAAGCGGCGATGCGCGATCCGCTGACCGTGCTCGACTGGGTCAACCTGTATGCACTCGCGGTCAACGAAGAGAACGCCGCCGGCGGGCGCGTCGTCACCGCGCCGACCAACGGCGCCGCCGGCATCATTCCCTCGGTGCTGCACTACTACGACCGCTTCTGCCCCGGGGCCAACCTGCAGGGCGTGCGCAACTTCCTGCTGACCGCGGCCGCGGTCGGCATCCTGTACAAGGAAAACGCCTCGATCAGCGGCGCCGAAGTCGGCTGCCAGGGCGAGGTCGGCGTGGCTTGTTCGATGGCCGCGGCGGGTTTGGTCGGCGCCCTCGGCGGCACCCCGAGCCAGATCGAGAACGCGGCCGAAATCGGCATGGAGCACAACCTCGGCCTGACCTGCGACCCGATCGGCGGCCTGGTGCAGATTCCCTGCATCGAACGCAACGCGATGGGCGCGGTCAAGGCGATCAACGCCTACCGCATGGCCATGCGCGGCGACGGCAAGCACAAGGTCAGCCTCGACAAGGTCATCAAGACCATGCGCGACACCGGCCGCGACATGCAGGACAAGTACAAGGAAACCTCACGCGGCGGCCTGGCGGTCAACGTCATCGAGTGCTGAGGCCGGGATGAGCGCGATGCGCTGCATCGTGCTGCCCGGCATGGACGGCACTGGCGAACTGCTGTCGGATTTCGTCGCGGCGATGGCGCCGGCCTTCGACACCGAGGTCGTCGCCTACCCGCGCGACCGCATCCTGGGTTACGAGGAACTGGTCGAATTGGTGCGGCCGCGAATGCCGGCCGACGAACCCTATCTGTTGATCGGCGAGTCGTTCTCCGGCCCCATCGCGATCCGCCTCGCCGCATCGAAGCCGCCGCGGCTCGCCGGCCTGGTGTTGTGCGCATCGTTCGCCCGCGCGCCGCGGCCGCCGGGCTCGCCCTTGAACGCCGCAACGCTGGCGCGGCTCGCCGGGCTGCTGCCGTTGGCCCGCATGCCGACGCGCTGGGTCGCCGCAACCATGCTCGGCCGCTGGTCCTCGCCGCAATGGCGCGCGCGCCTGGGCCCGCTGCTGGCATCGCTCGATCCGGTAGTGATGCGCCATCGCCTGCGCGAAGGCGGCGCGGCCGACGTCACAGAGGCCCTGGCCGAGATCGCCTGCCCGCTGCTGTTCCTGCGCGCCCGCCACGACCGCCTGGTGTCTCGCGACAGTTGGCGGCGCGTCGCCGAGGCCCGGCCGGACGCGCGCTGCATCGAGATCGACGCGCCGCATTTCCTGCTGCAGGCCCGCGCACCCGCTGCGGCGGCGGCCATACGCGCCTGGCGCGACGAGTTCGCGAGCGCAGGCGGCGACTGAGCCCCGGCCCGCAACGGCCCAACCGGCCTCGCAAGGCAGCTCGGCGGCGTGGAAGCGCGGCGAATACCTGGTCGAAACGCTCGGCCATTGCGGCGAATGCCACAGCCCGCGCGGTTGGCTCGGCCAGGTCGACCGCGACCGCCCGTTGACCGGCAACGACGAGCTCGGTCGCCTTGCCGCGCCCGACCTCACCCCAACCGGTCTGGCGGCGCGAGGCTGGGACCGCGCGAGCCTGCGCGCCTATCTCGCCACGGGCACCGCAGTGCCAGCGGTGGCCTCGGACGAAATGCTCAAGGTCGTGAACCTGTCGACCAGCCGGCTCGACGGCAAGGACCTCGATGCCATCGCGACCTATCTCACCGGCGATTCGCCCCGGCCTGCCGCAGCGCTTGCACGGCCAGCCGGTGCTGCCGCCCCCTCGCCTGCGCAGGATCGCTATTTCGCCCTTTGCGCCGGTTGCCACGGCCGCGACGGCCGCGACGGCCGCGACGGCCAAGGCGTGCCGCACGTCGCACCGGCCCTGCACGGCAACAGCAGCCTGCGCGATGCGAATCCGCACAACCTGATCGCCGCCATCCTCGACGGTTTGCCCGAGCACGACCTCCCGGGCTTGGAACGCATGCAGGACATGCCGGGCTTCGGTGAGCAACTCGACGACGCCCAGGTCGCCGAACTCGCGAACTGGCTGCGCGCCCGCTACGGCGGCCGCGACGAGCCGGTGCTCGCTGATCGCGTACACGCGCTGCGTTCGGCAACGCCGGAGTCGGAGCATCGTTGAGCCCGGCCGGCGCTCAAGCCGCCGGCGCTCGCGAACGCGCCGGCATCAGTCGTCGTAGGCCTGGGTCGATGGAGTTTCCACGATGCGCGGATCGTCGGGGCGGGTGGCGTAGTCGCGCGGGCTGACCAGCTTCATCGCGCAGTCCGCCGGATCGCCTTCGATCAGGATCGCGGCGCCCCGCAGTTGCACGTGCACGGCCTGCTTCGAACGCCGGCCATCGCGGGTGAAGTAGGTCGCGCGATGGCCGCGCAGCACCACCGCGTTGGCGCCTTTTTCCTGCGCCACCTCGGCGAGACGGTTGAAGGCCAGCCGGTAACTCACCGGCGTCGGCATACGGTCGATCGTGCCCTCGCTGACCCGGCTGCCGGCTTCGATCTCGACCGTATCCAGCTTTCGATGGGGACAGCTCGGCGCTTCGACGATCACCGGCGGCGTCGCCAAGGCCGGCATCGCCCCCATCAAACCGCATAACGCCACAGCGCCCAACACTCGCAGATCCATGCTCGTCCCCTGGTGGCCGGCCGTGCGCCGGAAGCCTCGGACTATAGGGGCAAGCGGCGCGGCGATTTGTAACAGATCTCGATGCTGTCGCCCGGGCGTCGGCTTGGCCGATCACCGCCGTGGGGACGCGGCTTGGATTTTCCCCTTCAAGGAGAAGCGCCGGTGCGCAAACCCATCCTCGCCGCATTGCCGGCGCTGCTCGCGCTGTCGTCGGGCGCTGCCGAACCGGCGGCGCCCCTCGTTCGGCCTGAAACCCGAAGGCTTCGGCTATCCGCGATCAATCGCGATCTCGCCTCGGCCGAACTCAAGCCGAAACATCGCACACTCGACCTTGATCGAATTCGACGAACTCGACCGTTCGCCGCAAGTCGAAGCGCCCGAGCGCTTCAATCGCCGCCTCATCGAAGCACTCGCCGCGCCCCGTAGTCGCAGCTTGTGACCGAAGTAAATCCAATCGGACCCCGCTCCTACCCCCAAGCCGTCGCAGCCGTACGATTACCGTCGCCGTCGCCGTCGCTGTTGCTGTTGCTGTTGCTGTTGCTGTTGCTGTGCGCAGCTTCGCACTAGCGAAGGCAATCGAAGACCCGGAGGGCGGCCTGCATGGATGCAGGCCGTTTTTCATCGGGACAGGGACGTCCCGTATGAAAAAGCCCTGCGTCGGCATCGAACGTGCGGGCCTGTGATTCAAAGAAAAGCATTTTTCTTTGGTTACCTTTGACCGAAGGGAATCCAGACGGACTTTTGTTGCTTATGACAAAAGAAAGTAACCCGCCGCTTCAGCGGCGGAAGCTTTTGGCGTTTGATCTTGGTCTTGCTTGAGAGAAACGCAGCAAACCCGAAACAACGCGGTCGCGGCTTGCGCCGCTCCTACCCGACAAGCTGCGACCGCCATCGGCGCGACATTGACAAGTCGCGAACACGCGTCGCCGGCACCGCCCCTCATCGACGCCCGCGGCACCGCCGCCATCTCGCGCACTCCCGATGCTGCAATGCGCCATAGCGCGCGACTGTCGCCGGCAATGACCTGCGATGGGCATTAATGTCTTTGAGACATCCCTCTATGTCACTGTTTTTCAAGATCAACAAGTTTCGTTTCGCGCTGCGACGCAGCAAATTCCTTTGCATTCGGCGAACGTTGTCATGGCGTTCTGTGAACCAGAGCGCAAAGGCTTGAATGACGAGTTGACAACGTTGTCACACGAGCCCAGTTTGCCCACCAGCGAGCAGGCGCCCGTCCGGGCGTACCCAACGCAGCGTCATCGCAGGGAGGATGCCGAGGGATCGCGGCCCAGCCGCACAGCGACACCGCGTACGACCGGCCTATCGCACCGGTCGCGCCGCCACGGCGGCAGTACGCCGCAGGACCGCAGCACAGCACACGACGGCGCGAGCGCCGATCACTCGAGGAGGCACGAGCCTCCCATGCAGGACGGAAGGCCACGGCCTTTTTTCAAACACGGCGGGGAACTGCCGCTGGCCGGTCATGGCCGGCACTGTCTTGACTATGCACGGGAGAGAGGAAGCATCATGAGACACGCACGGTCCGCCAACCTGCTGTTGCTGTCCGCCATGTTCGCCGCGTCGTCGCTATCGACAGCGTATGCGCAGGGCGCGTCCTGCACCGGGGTTCCTGCCTGGAACCCATCCACGATCTACAACGCCGGCGACAAGCTGACGTACCAGAACCATCTCTATCAAGCCGCCACGCAGATCTGGAACACGCCGCCGACGCATTGTCCGAGCTGCGGCTGGTACGTCGACCTGGGCGTCTGCGGCACCGGCCCCGGCAATCAGTCGCCGACCGTTTCGCTGACCGCGCCGAGCAACGGCGCCAACTACAACGCCGGCGCCAACATCGCCGTCAGCGCCAACGCCGCCGACAGCGACGGCAGCATCGCCAGCGTCGAGTTCTTCCGCGGCACCGCTTCGCTCGGCGTCGATACCAGCTCGCCCTACGGCGTGAGCTGGAACAACGCGACCGCCGGCAACCACAGCTTCACTGCAGTGGCCAAGGACAACCAGAACGCGACCACTACTTCGTCCGCGGTCAGCATCACCGTCGGCGCCGGCCCCACCGACACCACGCCGCCGAGCGTGCCGAGTGGGCTGTCCTCGCCGTCGCAGACCTCCAGCAGCATCTCGCTGGCCTGGAACGCATCGACCGACAACGCCGGCGGCAGCGGCGTGGCCGGCTACGACGTTTACCGCAACGGCAGCCTGGTCGGCTCGCCGAGCGGCAACAGCTATGTCAGCAGCGGCCTGGCCGCCAGCACCAGCTACAGCTTCACCGTGCGTGCGCGCGACAACGCCAGCAACGCCTCGGCGCAGAGCGCATCGTTCAGCGCCACCACCAAGCCGACCGGTCCGGGCGGCAACAAGAAGGTGATCGGCTACTTCGTCCAGTGGGGCATCTACGGCCGCGGCTACCGGGTCAAGAACATCGACACCAGCGGTTCGGCGGCGAAGATGACCCACATCAACTACGCCTTCGGCAACGTCCGCAACAACCGCTGCGAAGTCGGCCTGACCGTGCCTTCCGATCCGAACACCGGCGTCGGCGGCGACGCCTTCGCCGACTACACCAAGTCCTTCCCGGCCGGCGAAAGCGTCAGCGGCGTCGGCGACACCTGGGACCAGAAGCTGCGCGGCAACTGGAACCAGCTCAAGCAGCTCAAGGCCAAGCACCCGAATCTCAAGGTGCTGATTTCGCTCGGCGGCTGGACCTGGTCGCGCGGCTTCTCCAGCGCGGCGCGTCCGGAGAACCGCCAGGCCTTCGTGGCCTCCTGCGTCGACGCCTACATCAAGGGCAACCTGCCGGTCACCGACAGCGCGGGCGGCCCGGGTGCGGCGGCCGGCGTGTTCGACGGCATCGACATCGATTGGGAATACCCGGTCGCCTGCGGCATTTCCTGCGGCGCGCCGGAGGACAAGGCCAACTTCAACGCTCTGATGGCCGAGTTCCGCAAGCAGCTCGATGCGGTGCGTCCGGGCCTGTTGCTGACCGTCGCCGTGGGCGCCGGCATCGACAAGATCCGCGTCACCGACCCGGCCGCGTATCACCAGTACCTCGACTTCATCAACGTGATGACCTACGACTTCCACGGCGCGTGGGATCCGAAGACCAACCATCACTCGGCCCTGTTCGCCTCGCCGAACGATCCTTCGACCGGCGACCAGAAGTTCTACAACTCCAACGACGCCATCGAAGCCTTCCTGTCGCGCGGCGTGCCGGCCTCCAAGCTCAACCTCGGCATCGGCTTCTACGGCCGCGGCTGGACCAACGTGCCCAACGTCAATAACGGCCTGTACCAGAGCGGCACCGCGGCACCGGGCACCTACGAAGCCGGCATCGAGGACTACAAGGTCCTCAAGAACCTCGCCGGCACCGTCCACACCGACGCCAACGCCACTGCGAGCTGGAAGTACAACGGCACCACGTTCTGGAGCTACGACACCCCGGCCGTGATCGGCCAGAAGATGACCTACGTGAAGGCGCAGAACCTCGGCGGCGCATTCTTCTGGGAGTTCAGCGGCGACGACGCCCAGGGCAGCCTGGCCACCGCGGTCAGCGACGGTCTGAAGTAAGACGGCATGAGGTAATCCGCACCCGACAATGCCCTCTCCCCTCGCGGGAGAGGGCTTGCGGATGAGGACATCGAATCGCGCTTCCCACCGCAGGTGGATGCCGCAACCGTTCTACGCGACACGTTCTACGAAGGCACGCCGCTTGGCGCGTCCTCGGTACAGTTTTGCAAAGCCGCGGCGAGCGATACGTCGCGGTGATATGCAACGGAGCGCCGATCATCCCCCCGATCGGCGCTCCGATTTCGTTTTTGGGGGGCGCAGTCCACCGCCCCCCTTGTAGGAGCGGCGTGAGCCGCGACCGCGGGATGTGCAGAGGCTGCGCCGCTGCCCTTATTCATCGAGGCCGCAGACTGTCGCGAGGGTAGGAGCGACGCGAGTCGCGACCGCGTCGCGGCGATTGCTGCGTGTCTTACCGCAGAGCGATGTAGCAACTTCAAGAGCAGAGCTTCCGTCCGCTGACGCGGCCGGGTTACTTTCTTTTGCTAAGCCCAAAAGAAAGCTAACCAAAGAAAAGGGCTCTCCTTGCAAGGGCACAGGCCACGAGTGCGATGCCCACGCCGGGATTTTTCGATAGGACATCCTTGTCCTATCGAAAAACGGCGCACATCCTGTGCGCCGCCCTCCGGGTCTCCAGTTGACCGGCAAAGCGGCAAAGCAAATCAAAATCCCGGCAACGGCAACGGCGAATCTCGCTCTAGGGGCAGGAGCGGCGCCCGACTGGATTTCCTTCGGTCACAAGCCGCGTCCGCGCAACCACGATCACGGCGCCGGCAGCCGCGGATTCGCGGTCGCGGCTCGCGCCGCTCCTACCCAAAAGCCTCAAGCAAGCCGTCGCGCTGTTTCTGTTTCTGTTTCTGTTTCTGTTTCTGTTTCTGTTGCTGTTGCTGTTGCTGTTGCTGTTGCTGTTGCTGTTGCTGTGCGCAGCCTCGCACTTGCGAAGGCAAAAGTAGACCCGAAGGGCGGCGCGCAGGGACGCGCGCCGTTTTTCATCGGGACAGGGATGTCCCGTATGAAAAAGCCCTGCGTCGGCATCGAACGCGCGGGCCCTTGATTAACAGAAAAGCATTTTTCTTTGGTTACCTTTCTTTTGTTGCTTTAGACAAAAGAAAGTAACCCGCCGCTTTAGTGGCGGAAGCTCTTGGCGTTTGATCTTGGTATTGCTTGATGGATGCGCCGCAAGACCGAAACACTGCGGTCGCGGCTCGCGCCGCTCCTACCCCTGCGAAAGCTTGTCGCTTCGATGGGCGTCATCGGCATTGCGCTCTCTGCGCGTCCCGCGGTCGCGACTCACGTCGCTCCTACAGAGGTCTCGGACGGTACCGACACAGATCCGCGACGACGTCTTCGCGGCTTGTGACCGCAGGAGATCCCTGTCAGGTGCCGCTCCTACCCGTGCAAGCGGCACGCTACGACGCCCCTCACCCCACCAGCCGCAACACATCGTCCAACAAGCCGGCGGCGGTGACTTCCGCACCCGCACCCGGGCCCTGAATCACCAGCGGCTGGACTTTGTAGCGATCCGACCAGATGGCGACCTTGTTGTCGGTGCCCGCACCACCGGCCAGCGGATGGTCGCCCGGCAAAGATTCCAGGCCGACCCTCGCCGAAACGCGGCCGTCCTCGCCGCGTTCGAGGCGGGCGATGAAGCGCAGCTTCTCGCCGTTCTTGTAGGCCTCGGCATAGCGCTCGCGCAAGGGCGCATCGAGCGCCGGCAGCGCCGCGTCGACGCCGTCGCGCGACAGGATCGCCAGCTCCGGCGGCACCAGCGAGGACACTTCGACGTCGCCGGCGTCCAACACCACGCCGGCGGCGCGGGCGAGAATCAGCAGCTTGCGCCGCACGTCTTCGCCGGACAGGTCGTCGCGCGGGTCGGGCTCGGTGTAGCCGGCATCGCGCGCCTGGCGCACCAGCGCCGAGAACGGGCGCATGCCGTCGTAATGATTGAACAGCCAGGCCAGCGAGCCCGACAGTACGCCGGCGATGGCATGGATGCGGTCGCCGCCAGCCTGCAACTCGCGCAGGCTGCGCAGCAGCGGCAACCCGGCGCCGACGGTGGCGCTGTCGCCGTAGCCGCTGCCGCCCTGCGCACAGGCTTCGCGGATCGCGCGCCAACGCGTCAAGGACGTGCCCTGGCCGATCTTGCAAGCGGTGACCACATGGATGCCTTGCGCCAACCACTGCGCATGCTGCTCGGCGACGGCCTCGCTGGCGGTCGCATCGATCACCACCCGCGCGCCCTCGCCTTCGAGCGCCAAGGCGATATCGCTCAGCGAACTGGCCTGCGCCGAATCGGCCAGGGCGGCGACCGCCCGCTCGGGCGCGATGCCGTCGAGGCCGACCGCGGCGCGGCGCGAGTTGGCGACATGCACCAGCGACAGGCGCTCGCCGAGCGCGGTGCCGCGCCACGAGGCCAGCCGCGCGATCACTGCGCCGCCGACCGTGCCGGTGCCGAGCAAGGCGACCCGCGCCGGCGCGGCGTGGGCCGCGGCGGCAGTCGAGCGCGGCCGCGCCTGCGAAACCTGCCCGTGCAGGGCGCTGGCCGCGACGCTCATCGTTTGACGCGCGCCGCCGTGGCCACCGCAGCGGCGGCACGTTCGAGCGCGGCTTCGAGATCGGCGACCAGGTCGTCGACGTGCTCGATGCCGATCGACAGCCGCAGCAGGCCGTCGCTGATGCCGGCGGCGGTGCGCGCTTCCAGCGACATCGCGGCATGGGTCATGGTCGCCGGATGCGCGATCAGGCTTTCGACGCCGCCCAGCGATTCGGCCAGAGTGAAACAGGTCAGCCCTTCGACGAAAGCCCGCACTGCATCTTCGCCGCCTTCGATCTCGACGCTGAGCATCGCGCCGAAGCCCTTCTGCTGGCGCGCGGCGAGCGCATGCCCCGGATGCGATTCCAGGCCCGGGTAATGCACCACGCGCACGGCCGGATGGTTGTCGAGCAGGGTCGCGATGGCCAGGGTGTTTTCCTGGTGCACGCGCAGGCGCGCATCGAGGGTGCGCAGGCCGCGCAGGGTCAGGAAGGCGTCGAACGGCGAGCCGGTCAGGCCGAGCGCATTGGCCCACCAGGTCAGCTGCTGGTGATGCTCGGCGTTCTTGGCGACCACGGCGCCGCCGACGACGTCGCTGTGGCCGTTGATGTACTTGGTGGTCGAATGCACGACCAGGTCGGCGCCGAACGCGATCGGGCGCTGCAGCGCCGGCGACAGGAAGGTGTTGTCGACCACGGTCAGCGCGCCCTGGGCGTGCGCGGCCTCGATCACGAAGCGCAGGTCGGTAATGCGCAGCAGCGGGTTCGACGGGGTTTCGATCCAGACCACGGCCGGCTTGGTCGCCAGCGCTTCGGTCAGCGAACGCGGGTCGGTCAGGTCGGCGGTGATCAGCTCGAACGCGCCCTTCGCCGCCAGCGCATTGAACAGGCGCCAGCTGCCGCCGTAGCCGTCGTGCGGCACCACGATGCGGTCGCCGGGCTTGAGGAAGGCGTGCAGCACCAGGGTGATCGCGGACATGCCGGTCGAGGTGATGACGCCGCCGGCGCCGCCTTCCAGTTCGGCCAGCGCTTCGCCGAGCAGGTCGCGGGTGGGGTTGCCGCTACGGGTGTAGTCGTATTGGCGCTTGTCGTTGAAGCCGGCGAAGCTGAAGTTCGACGACAGCACGATCGGCGGCGTCACCGCACCGTAGGCGGTGTCGCGGTCGATGCCGGCGCGCACGGCGGCGGTGCAGGTGCTGCGGGTGGGGGTCGTGCTGGGGGTCGTGGTCACTGATGCCGCTCCGTTGTTCTGAATGCTCATGCGGCCACCTGCGTACAGTCGGCCAGCGCTTCGCGCAGGATGGTGTTGATGTCGGATTCTTCTTTCAGGCACGCGTCGTGCCCGTAGATGGAACGCAGCACGCGCAGACGGGTTTCGCCGCGCAGACGTTCGATCAGGTCGTAGGACTCGCTGAGCGGGATTAAACGATCCTCGCTGACCGCGACCACGGTGACCGGCACCTGGATCGTCGAGGGATCGATCTGCTGCAGGTCGATCGATTCGGACAGGCGCAGGAAGGCGGTGGTCGGAGTGCGCGCGACGTACTTGTTGCCGCAATGGTCGAGGTAGTCCTCGGCGGCGACGCGGACGCGGCCGTCGCGGACTTCGGCATTGCCGAAACGCTCGGCGAATTCTTCCGGGGTGCGATAGCTCAGCACCGCCAGTTCGCGCGCCAGCGCCAGGCCCTGGCTTTCGTCGCACTGCAGCGCGCCCAGCGCGACCGCACGGCGTTGCAGCGCACGCCAGGCGGCGGCATAGGGATGGGCGCGGTGAGTGCCGCTGATCGAGACCAGTTCGCCCAGGCGCGAAGCATGCCGCGAGGCGAACTGCAGGCCGACCATGGCGCCGTAGGAATAACCGATGAAAGCCTGCAGGCGCTCGATGCGCAGCGCGTCGAGCAACGCGGCGATGGCGTCGGCCTGGTCGGCCGGATCCAGCGCCACGTCGAGGGTGCCGTCGGCACCGATCCAGTCGAACGAGACCAAGTAATACTGGGACGGGTCCAGCGAACGGCCATGGCCGACCTGGCTCTGCCACCAGCCCTGCTCGCCGAACTCGCGGCTCGGCGCGAGGTGGCGATGGGCGGAAATGCCGCCGGCGACGAACAAGGCCGGCAGGCTGCGGTCGCCCTGGGTTTCGTAGCGCAAGGTCAGGCTGCGGCGGCCGGAATGGCGCAGATCCAGTTCGACGGCGATCTCGCCTCGGGTGGCGGCGGCACGGCCGGTGCGCTCGAACACGTCGGGGGAAACGATTGCGGGCGACGCATAGGAAACGAAGCTGTCGCTGCGTTCGAACGTGGCGGCGGGGCTGTTGGCGAAGCTCATGGCGGTCATCCGAAGTGAACGGGCCCACCGAGCTTGCAAGTCGCAAGTGCGCCGGAAGCGCACTTCGCAACCATCTTCCGACCAACGCCATGAGGCGGGCCGCAGGAATTGGCACCTTCACGCAGCTTGCGCTGCGTTGGGTTGCCCCGGCTTCTAAGGGCCTGTCCCTCAGCCGGTCTCGATGGATGGCCTCAGTCTGCCGACCGGCGGAAGGCGTGTCAATCGCTTCATCCGCATATAGCGATTTATCATGTAGCCTCACTCGACCTTCACGGTCGCCGCCCCGTTGCCACCGCCCGCGCATACACTTGGAATGATGAATAGCCGCCTCGTTGCCGCCGTCCTGACCACCGTCCTGCTGTCGGCCTGCGCCACCCGCCCCGTCCTGGAATCGGAAACCCGCACCACCAGCGCCGGCCCGGCCGGGGTGCGGATCGTCCCCGAACGCTTCGTTTCGGCCGAAAGCCCGGAGGACGAACTCGATTCGCTGGCGACCTGGCCGACCGAGAACGGCGCCACCTGGCTGATCGCCAGCGCCAAGTCGACTCACCGCCTGGCGGTCTACGACGCCGACAGCGGCCAACGCCTGCGCACGGTCGGCGCGAAGGGCCAGGCGCTCGGCCAGTTCAAGCGCCCGAACGGGCTGACCGTGTTCGGCGATCACCTGTTCGTGGTCGAGCGCGACAACCACCGCGTGCAGGTGTTGCGCCTGCCCGACTTCGCCCCGCTCGGCAGCTTCGGCGACGCCGAGTTGCGCAGCCCCTACGGCGTGTGGCTCAACGAGATCGCCCCGGGCGAGCTCGAGGCCTACATCACCGACAGCTTCATGTACGGCGACAAGTTCGACCGGGTGCCGGCCTTGACCGAGCTCGATCAGCGCGTGCGCCGCTACAAGATCCACTTCGACGATGGCGATGCGATGCGCAGCGAGTACGTCGGTTCCTTCGGCGACACCACCGAGGACGCCGCCCTGCGCGTGGTCGAATCGATCGCCGGCGACCCGGCCAACGACCGCCTGCTGATCGCCGACGAAGACGACCGCCATCTCTCGACCCTGCGCGAATACACCCTGGCCGGCCGTTACACGGGCCGTCGCCTGCCCGACCGCAGCTTCGACGCCCAGGCCGAAGGCGTGGCCTTGTGGAGCTGCCCGAACGGCGCCGGATACTGGATCGCCGTGGACCAGCTGATGCCGCGTACGATCTTCCATGTGTTCGACCGCGTCACCCTGGTGCCGCAAGGCAGCTTCAGCGGCGAGGTCACCGCCCACACCGACGGCATCGCCCTGCACGCCGCCGGCACGACCGCGTTCCCGACCGGGGCCTTGTATGCGGTGCACGACGACCGCTCGGTGACCGCGTTCGACCTCGGCGACGTCGCCCGCTCTCTGCAACTGCAGTCCGGCTGCCTGAACTGACACTCTAGCTACCTATTCCACGCCGCACCGACGCCGTCCTTCGAACCCGACCATGCCGCGCCTTTCCGCCCTGCTCGCCACCTGCCTTTGCGCCAGCCTGCTCGCCGTACCGGCGGTGCAGGCGGCCAAGCTTTACCGCTGGACCGACCGCAGCGGCGTCAGCCATTACGGCGATCGTCCGCCGGGGGCGGCGCCGCCGTCGGAAGTCCAGGTGATCCCGTTCCGCGCCGAACCCGGCGCGATCGCGCGCCTGCGCGTGCAGCAGGACGGCGACCGCTACCTGGCCTGGGCCGACAACAGCCTGTCCGGGCCGATCGAAGTCCGCCTCGACTTCACCCACAGCAATAACATCGCCGGCTCGCCCTCGTTACCCGCCTACGCAACCGTGGCCGCGCGCGGCAGCGCCGTGGTGGCGGTGCTCAGCGCCCAGGACCCGACCCGCGGCGGCGACTTCGAATTGAGCCTGCGCAGCACGCCGGGCGACCCGGCAGCGCGCGCGCAGAACGTCGATTACCTGCTGCCGTTGCAACAGCAGCAATTCCGCATCGACCAGGGCTATGGCGGCCATTTCAGCCACACCGAACCCGAACACCGCTACGCCGTCGATTTCGCCGCCGACATCGGCACCCCGGTGCTGGCCGCGCGCGACGGCTCGGTGATGCAGGTCGAGTCCGATTTCGACAAGGCTGGGCTCAATCTGGAAAAGTTCAGCGACCGCGCCAACTTCGTCCGCATTCTCCACGACGACGGCAGCATGGCCCTGTACGCCCACCTCAAGGCCGACGGTGGCGTGCTGGTCCGCACCGGCCAGCGCGTGCGCGCCGGCCAGCAGATCGGCCTGTCCGGCAACACCGGCTTCAGCACCGGCCCGCACCTGCATTTCGCCGTACAGATCAATCGCGGCATGAAGCTCGAATCGATCCCCTTCCGCATGAGCGGCCCGCAAGGCCCGCTGCGCCTGAGCGGTGGCACGCGCTGAGGCTGTCCGCCCGCGATGGTCGATGTAGGAGCGGCGTAAGCCGCGACCGCGTCCCCCCTCGCCGCGACGCAACTCTCCGCAGCCCTGCTCTTACCCTCGGCACCTGCTCGGTTGCCTCCCGTAGCAACGGCGGCGAGCCGCGATCCAGGCCCGCCGCCACGCAAACCGTAGTAGCCCCGCGGTCGCGGCTCGCGCCGCTCCTACCCCGAGAAGAGCCCCACCCTCGGCGATCCGGCCATCGTCGACGCCCTGCCCGGCCCCGGCGCGCCGCCCGGGTATACTTCCGCCCTTCCTCTTGCCTCCCGACGCGCCCCGGGCGCGCCGTTCCCATGTCCGAAGTCTCCCAAGAAGCCCTCCGCCGCCGCACGTTCGCGATCATTTCGCACCCCGACGCCGGCAAGACCACGTTGACCGAAAAGCTGTTGCTGTTCGGCGGCGCCATCCAGATGGCCGGCTCGGTCAAGGGCCGCAAGGCCGCGCGCCATGCCACCTCGGACTGGATGGCCCTGGAAAAGGAACGCGGCATCTCGGTCACCTCCTCGGTGATGCAGTTCCCCTACGAGGGCCGCATCGTCAACCTGCTCGACACCCCCGGCCACGCCGACTTCGGCGAGGACACCTACCGCGTGCTGACCGCGGTCGACTCGGCGCTGATGGTCATCGACGTCGCCAAGGGCGTCGAGGAACGCACGATCAAGCTCATGGAAGTCTGCCGCCTGCGCGACACGCCGATCATGAGCTTCATCAACAAGCTCGACCGCGAAGGCAAGAACCCCATCGATCTGCTCGACGAGGTCGAATCGGTGCTCGGCATCCAGTGCGCGCCGATCACCTGGCCGATCGGCATGGGCCAGCGCCTCAAGGGCGTGGTCCACCTGATCAGCGGCGAAGTGCATCTGTACGAGCAGGGCCGCAATTTCACCCGCCAGGACTCGACCATCTACGCCTCCATCGACGATCCGGCGTTCGAAGCGCGCATCGGCGCGGCGATGCTGGCCGAGCTGCGCGAGGAACTGGAACTGGTCGAAGGCGCCTCGCATCCGTTCGACAAGGCCAAGTACCTGGCCGGCGAACAGACCCCGGTGTTCTTCGGCTCGGCGGTCAACAACTTCGGCGTGCAGCTGCTGCTGGATTTCTTCATCGAGCACGCCCCGTCGCCGAAGCCGCGCGAGACCACCACCCGCGAAGTGCAGCCCGCCGAAAACAAGCTCAGCGGCTTCGTGTTCAAGATCCAGGCCAACATGGACCCGCAGCACCGCGACCGGGTCGCCTTCATGCGCATCTGCTCGGGCAAGTTCAGCGCCGGCATGAAGGCCTTCCATGCCCGTACCGGCAAGGAAGTGAAGCTCGCCAACGCCCTGACCTTCATGGCCAGCGACCGCGAGATCGCCGAAAGCGCGTTCCCGGGCGACGTCATCGGCATCCACAACCACGGCACCATCTCGATCGGCGACAGTTTCAGCGAAGGCGAGGCGCTCGCCTTCACCGGCATCCCGAACTTCGCCCCGGAACTGTTCCGCCGCGCGCGCCTGCGCGACCCGCTCAAGCTCAAGCAGTTGCAGAAGGGCCTGGCGCAGTTGTCGGAAGAAGGCGCGACCCAGTTCTTCCGGCCGCTGATGAGCAACGACCTGATCCTCGGCGCGGTCGGCGTGCTGCAGTTCGACGTCGTCGCCTACCGCCTCAAGGACGAGTACGGCGTGGATGCGAGCTTCGAGCAGGTCGGCGTGGCGACCGCGCGCTGGATCCGCTGCAACGACGCCAAGAAGCTCGAGGAATTCCGCGACAAGAACGCGCTCAACCTGTCGCTCGACGCGGCCGGGCAACTGGTCTATCTGGCGCCGACCCGGGTCAATCTGCAGCTGGCCCAGGAGCGCGCACCGGGCGTCGAATTCCTCGCCACGCGCGAACACGCGCACGCGGTGGCGCTGGACTGATGTCGGCGCTGCGGCGGTGGTGGCTGTACTTGATGGGCAAGCGCAGCGAAGTCGCCGCGCTCGACTATAAAGACGCCTACATGGCCAAGGTGGTGATGGACATTCATCGCTTGCGCAGCGGCAAGGCCCAGGCGATGGTGCCGTTGCGCGCCCTGCAGCCGATCCACCGCATCGACCGCGAATCGGCGCTGCAAGCCACCCATGCGCGGGCGCAGGCTTTGCGAGCGCGGCGCGAGGAACTGCTTGCACGCGGGCAGCTCGACCTGGCGACCTTGAACGAAATCATCCCTTCGGTCTCGCAAATCAAGGTCGTACGCGACGGCGAGCGCTGGCTCGCCTTCGAAGGCAACGGCCGCCTCTATGCGATGCGCGAGGCGCTCGGCGAAGACGGCGGGCTGACGGTCGAAGTCGAGGAATACCGCTTCGACCGGCCGCACAAGATTCTGCGACGACTGCGCCGGGTCCGCCGTTTGAACACGCTCGATTGATCGAACCCGAACGCTCCGTCGCCACGGCCCGACGGTCCCGACGCTCCAGTCCGCGCGCCATGGCACTGCGAAAGCGGCCGTCGCTCGGGCGCTGCGACCTTCCCGGGCGCTCCCTGCGCACTCGAAATTCGCTAGCATGGCCGCGCCGGCAGGACGCCGGTCACAAGGAGAGTTCGACATGATGTTGGCGCTTCTGATTCTCAGCCTGGCCCTGCTCGCGATCGGCGGTCTATGGCTGTTGGTGTTGGCCTTCCAGGAAAACATCTGGTGGGGACTGGGTTCGTTGTTGGTTTCGCCCGTCCTGCTCGTCTTCGGCATCATCCATTGGCATAAGAGCAAGACCCCGCTGCTGCTGTACGCCGCCGGATCCGTCCTTTTCGCGATCAACATCGCGCAGATGTACCTGTCCGACAACGTGGTCTACGCCCCCTGATCCAGCCTGTCGCCGCCTCGCCCTGCGGTCCGGCTTCCCACGCGCATTTGCGGCGCGGCACCGCGTTTCGCCGATGCTGCGCGGCAGCATCGACTAGCATCGGCCCGTCGGGCAGTCGAGCCGACATCCAACCTGGAGGGGGACGTATGTATTACTTGGGTATCGTGTTGTGCCTGATCGGCGGTCTGTGGATCATCGTCAACGCGTTTCGCAAGAACATCTGGTGGGGACTGGGTTCGCTGCTGATTCCGTTCGTGGCCGTGGTATTCGCGATCATGAACTTCGCCCAGAACAAGATTCCGCTGATCCTCTATATCGTCGGCATCGTCCTGTTGATCGTCGGCATGCCGTCGATGAGCCACATGGCCGCGGTCCCGGCCGCCTGACCTGCGTCTCCGGTCCGATCCGGCCCGGGGCTCGCCGCTCCGGGCCGGATCGAACCGCCATGTCCTCTGCGCGAGGGCCGTGCTTCCGGCAGGCCAGACGCTCTGGCCTGCCTGCGCCCGTGATCCGGGTCGCGAAACCGGACCGCGGGCACCTTACCGTCCCTGTCCTTTCATCCTGACTGCGAGCATTGGCCCCAGACCGCGCTAGGATGCTGGGACCATGCCTATCGCCCATGCCCCCGCTCACGGCGACCACTCGATCCGCGAAGAGATCGCCAACGCACTGACCCACGGTCTCGGCGCCACCGCCGCATTGGCCGGCGGCGCGGTCATGATCACCCTGACCGCGATCTACGGCGACGCCTGGCAACTCGGCAGCGCGATCGTGTTCGGGATCAGCCTGTTGCTGCTGTATCTGGCCTCGACCCTGTACCACGCGATCCAGCATCCCGTGCTCAAGGGGCGGCTCAAGGTCTTCGACCATTGCGCGATCTATCTGCTGATCGCCGGCACCTACACGCCGTTCACCCTGATCGGCCTGCGCGGCCCCTGGGGCTGGGGCCTGTTCGCGGCGATCTGGGGCCTGGCCTTCGCCGGCATCGTGTTCAAGCTGTTCTATACCGGCCGCTTCAAGCTGCTGTCGACGATGATCTACATCGCGATGGGCTGGCTGGTGCTGGTCGCGATCAAGCCCCTGCTCAACGCGCTCGACGTCTGGACCCTGAGCTGGCTGCTGGCCGGCGGCCTTTGCTACACGCTCGGCACGGTGTTCTATCACCGTCCCTCGCTGCGCTATTCACATGCGATCTGGCATTTGTTCGTGGTCGCCGGCAGCGTCTGCCATTACATCTCGGTGTTCGCCCAGGTCGTCCCCTCGCCGGCCTGAACACCGCACGTCGCGTCCACGGCGTATTCACCTTCGCTTTACCGCCCTGCCGCAATGGTGAGGCCATCGTAGCGACCAGGTCCCGCCGCGCGGGCCGATGGCGTAGGTATCGCCGGCACGATCGGCCCAAGCGCTTCATGCCATGAGCGACTCTCCGCCTCCCCCGTCTGCGCCCGCGCCTGCCGAGCAGTCGTGGCAGACCCGTCTGCGCCGCCATCCCTGGCGCGCGCTGCTCGGCGTGCTCGCACTCGCCATCGTTGTGCTGCTCCTGCTGTGGGACTGGAACTGGTTCAAGGGCACGATCGAACGCCAGGTCGAAGTGCGCACCGGCCGACGTTTCGAGATCGCCGGCAATCTCGATGTCGATCTAGGACGCGTGCCGGTCATCCGCGCCGACGGCCTGAGCTTCGCCAATGCCGAGTGGGCCAAGCAACCGCTGATGGCTTCGGCGCAGCGTCTGGAAATCGCGGTGGAATTCTGGCCCTTGCTCAAGGGCGACATCCGCATCCCCGACATCCGCCTGATCCGGCCGCGAGTGAATCTGCAGACCGATCCCAAGCACGGCGGCAACTGGGTGTTCGATCGCGCCGGCAACGGCGAATTGCCGGTGTTCCGACGCGTCTGGATCGACGACGGGCGTCTGCAATTCCTCGACGCCGCCGGCAAGACCGACATCGACCTGGCCGTCGCCAGCCGTGCGGCGCAACGCGAGGACGCCGCGCCGCCGGTCGAGATCGAAGGCGGCGGACGCTGGAAGAACAACCGCTTCACCCTCGAAGGCCGCGCCGAATCGCCGCTGGCGCTGCGCGATGCGCAACGCCCGTATCGACTGAACCTGCGCGCCGCGGCCGGCGCTACCCGTGCGCACGCGCGCGGCGAACTCGTCGATCCCTTCCATCTGCGCGATTTCGATCTGCAACTCGCCCTCGCCGGCAAGAACCTCGCCGATCTGTATCCGCTGATCGGCATCGCGATTCCGCCGACGCCGCCTTATGCGCTCGACGGCCGCCTGAGCCGCGATGGCGTGCGCTGGCATTACGACCGCTTCACCGGCAACGTCGGCGACAGCGATCTGGCCGGCAGCGCCAGCGTCGATACCGGCGGCCCGCGTCCCTATCTGCGCGCCGACCTGGTGTCCAAGCGCCTGGATCTCGACGACCTCGCCGGCTTCGTCGGAGCGCCCCCGCAGACCGGGCGCGGCGAAAGCACCAACCCCGAACTCGCCGCCGAACATGCGCGCCTGGACGCTAGCCCTAAGCTGTTGCCCGCCACGCCGTATCGGCTCGACAAGTTGCGGGCGATGGATGCGGACGTAAAGCTCAAGGCCGCGCGTATCGAAGCGCCGGGTTGGCCGCTCGACGACATGCAGGCGCATCTGCTGCTCGAGAACGGCCTGTTGAAACTCGACCCGTTGAACTTCGGCGTCGCCGACGGCGACATCCGCTCGATCATCACGATGGACGCGCGCCGCACCCCGATCCGCACCCGCGCCGACATCACCGCGCGCAAGCTGACCCTTGCCAAGCTGCTGCCCAAGGTCAAACTCGCCGAAGACGCCGTCGGCAAGGTCGGCGGGCGCATCGCCCTGGCCGGCAACGGCAATTCGATTGCGACGATGCTCGCCAGCAGCGACGGCAACGTCGCCGTCGGCATGGGCCAAGGCCAGATCAGCAACCTGCTGATGGAATTCGCCGGGCTCGACCTGGCCGAGATCCTCAAGTTCAAGCTGACCCAGGACCGCAAGATCCCGATCCGCTGCGCCTTCGGCGATTTCACCGTCGCCGACGGCGTCATGACCGCGCGCGCGCTGGCCTTCGACACCAGCGACACCATCCTGGTCGGCAGCGGCACGATCGACCTGGGCGAGGAAAAACTCGACCTGCTGATCCGTCCGCGCCCGAAAGACCGCAGCCTGTTCGCATTGCGCACGCCGCTGACCGTCACCGGCAGCTTCAAGCATCCCAACGCCCGCCCGGATTTCAAACGCCTCGGCCTGCGCGGCGCCGTCGCAGTGGCGCTGGGCAGCATCGCGCCGCCGGCGGCATTGCTGGCAACGATCGAACTCGGCCCAGGCAAGGATGCGGGCTGTGCGGGGCATGTGGTGAATTGAGCGGTCGCTGTTTGATGCTTAAACCATGACCTAAACATCAGGCGTGGCTGTGGCTGTGGCTGTGGCTGTGGCCGTTGCCGTTGCCGTTGCCGTTGCCGTTGCCGTTGCCGTGATTTTGATCTGCTTTGCCGCTTTGCCGGTCAAGTGGAGACCCGGAGGGCGGCGCACAGGACGTGCGCCGTTTTTCGATAGGACAAGGATG
>NZ_JBQEOE010000001.1:130516-171240 GCF_052045105.1 Lysobacter sp. 22409
GATTTTCCGATAAGACGTCCCTGTCTTATCGGAAAACGCCGCACGTCCTGTGCGGCGCCCTCCGGGTCTCCACTTGACCGACAAAGCGGCAAAGCAGCAAAGCGGCAAAGCAGCAAAGCAGCAAAGCTGCAAAGCTGCAAAGCTGCAAAGCAGATCAAAATCTCGGCAACGGCAACGGCAACGGCAACGGCAACGGCAACGGCAACGGCAACGGCAACGGCAGTTCAGCGCCGCAGCTCACGTAAATCGCGGAAGGAACGCGGTCGGGGCTTGCGCCGCTCCTACCCCCGCGAAAGTGCGCCGCTTCGATGGGCGTCATTTGCGCCATGGCCTCTACTCGTCCCTTGGTCGCGACTCACGTCGCTCCTACAGGAGGTAAGGATTCGCAGGCTACTTCGGAGCAGTTGCAGAGCTCGCGGCGGCCGACGCCCCATGCCAGCGGCACCCGCCGAATACCTACGGAAAACACATTGTTTTCACCGATTTCGGCGACCGCCCGTCGGCCAGACATCGATCTGTGACGGCAGCCGCACGTGGCCCCGCAACGGGCGGGGAATCCGTCGCAATCGTGTAGTCGTTTAGCGGCCACACTCCGCAACGTTCGTGGTCCGCCCGGACCCTTACCCGCCCGCCATCACCGTTACGGAGACAGCCAGTGAACCCCATGCTCAAGGGCCTGCCCGCCCAGGGCGCGATCGCCTCGTTGTTGATCGCCGCCGTTCTCGCGCCCGCATCGGCCAGCCAGCGCACGCTGCAGCTGTCCGAGGACGACACCTTCAGCAAGCCGGTGCCGGCGCCCAAGGCGACGCCGCTGGCCAAGGCCGCTGCGCTCGACCGCGTCTGCGAAAGCGGCGCCAAGTGGATGCGCCTGGGGTTCAAGCAACTCAACCTGGGCGGCTACGACTCGCTGGTGCTGACCAGCAGCGGCGGCGACCGCTTAGTGTTCGAAGGCAAGCACTGGAACGACCGCAGCTTCCACACCCGCGCCCTGCGTGGCGACTGCGTCGACATCAAGCCGTATTTCAGCCAGCCCGACAGCGCCTTCCAGCTCGACCGCTATGAATACAGCTCGACGGCGCTGGAACTGGCGAGCGTGGTCGTGGCCGGCGCCGGCGACATCTGCGACACCAGCGGCACCGCGTGCAAGGGCACGTCCGATCTGATCGTTTCGATCAACCCGACCGCGGTGTTCACTGCGGGCGACAACGCCTACGACAGCGGCACGTTGAGCGAATTCAACAACCGCTACGCACCGACCTGGGGCCGCTTCAAGGCATTGACCAGCCCCTCGCCGGGCAACCACGAGTACTACACCAGTGGCGCCAGCGGTTACTTCGATTACTTCAATGGTGTCGGCAACGCCGATGGCCCGGCCGGTAATCGCAGCAAGGGCTATTACAGCTGGGATGTGGGCGACTGGCACTTCATCGCCTTGAACACGATGACCGGCGGCACGGTGTCGTCGACCCAGATCACCTGGCTCAAGAACGATCTTGCCGCGAATACCAAGCCCTGCACCGCGGCGTATTTCCATCACCCGCTGGTGAGCCGGGGCAGCTATAGCGGCTACAGCCAGGTCAAGCCGTTCTGGGATGCGCTGTATGCGGCCAAAGCCGATCTGGTCCTGGTGGGCCACGACCACAACTACCAGCGCTACGGCAAGATGAATCCGAGCCAGGCCGCGGCCAGCGACGGCATCCGCCAGATCCTGATCGGCACAGGCGGGCGCGCGTTCTACGACATCGACGGCAGCCATGCCTCGCTGGAAGCGAGCAACGACAACACCCACGGCGTGCTCAAGCTGACCCTGACCGCGACCGGCTACACCGGCGACTTCGTGCCGCGCGCCGGCAGCAGCTATACCGATCATTTCACCGGCACCTGCAACAAGGGCGGCAATCCCTCGCAGTCGCTGACCCTCAATGCGGTGCGCGACGTCACCGTCAAATCCGGCGGCAGCCGCGTCAATACCGCGGTACTGTATGCCGACGGCAGCGACGGCGGCCAGCAATTGCGCGGTCTGATGGGCTGGAACGTCACGAGCGCCGCGGGTCTGAACCTGGTCTCGGCGCAGGTGAAGCTGCAGGTCAGCGATCGCGCGACCGGCGTCTACGACCTGTACCAGGTCACGACGAGCTGGAGCGAAAGCAACGCGACCTACAGCGGAGCCACGCTCGGCACCAAGCTCGGTTCGGTCACCCCGAGTGCGACCGGCGCGCAGTACGTGACCCTCAACGCCGCCGGCCTCCAGTTGGTGAAGAACTGGGCCGCGGGCACGGTCGCCAACAACGGCGTGATCCTGGTGGCGGCCTCCGGCGTCACCGACGGCGTCGACTGGTCCTCGCGCGAAGGCGCGAACGCGCCGCAGCTATTGCTGAGCTACACGACGCCCTGAGCCGGCGCTCCGAAGCGGCGTTTGAGCGGCCGACGATCGCTTCGTCGGCCGCTGCGATGGGTGGCGCACGATGCCGTCGCGACGAACCAGCTTCCAACGCCCGCAGCGAGCCTGCGGGCGCTGGACACCGGACGATGCCGTTGCCGGCGACGGCAACGGAGATTCGCGTTGCGGCAGATCGAATACGGGTCGATGCGTGTTGCGGGTCAGCCTATCGCCTGCAACAGCGTGCGCGATCCGACGCCGGCGCCGATCATGAGCTTGACCGATTCCTTGATCCGGTCCGCGCCGCCGAGTTTGACCGCGGCGACCAGACGCTCGCCGATGGTCTTGCTCTCGTCGGTGGAATGCGCCTGCGCGCCGAGCACCGCGAAACCTTTCTCGGTCAGGCGATAGCGCAAGGCCATGTGGACGAAGGCCACACCGTTCAAGGACTCTTTCACGCAGGCGTTGCTGCGCAGATAGCCTTCGTCGAGCAACCATTCGAACGTGGCGCCGCAAGCCAATACCGCGGCAGCCATGTCTTCGCGATTGGCCGGGTCCAGGCCTGGGATATGTCGCGCCGATTCCTCGGCGTTGAAGCGGGCTACGACGGGATGCTGTTCTAGCGCCGCTGCACAGATGCGCGCAGTGGCAATGCTGAAAACTTCGATATTTTTCATTGATGACGCCCCCTGACGTCCTTGCTATTTACGAGGGGCTTACGTCAACGCCGTGTGATGGAAAAAACGCGTAAAGATTTGAATATCAAGGCGATTTATTGATGTACGTCTCGTCGAATCTGTGACTGCCGATGTGCGGCCATCAACAATCTGACCCACTACGGCAGATGCACGCCAACAGCGGCACCCGCGTTGGCCCACAGCGTCAGGCAGACCGGGCCGCGCGCACAAAACGGCACAACTTCGTCGCAATCGGCGGCCTCAGGATTCTGTCGGAACCAGCTCGATCACGGTGTCGATCGCGTCGGGCAACTGCTTGGGCAACTCGACGATCAGTTGCCGGCCTTCGCGCCGCGTCGTCAATGCCGCGCCGCCGTCGAGCAGACGTGCGCGACGGGCACCGTCGACGTCCAGGCGCAAGCGGCCGTCGGCAGGGCGTTCGAACACGTGCAGATACATGCGGTCGGGTTTCGCGGTGATGCGCCCCCAGGCGACCGCGTCGAGCGGGCTGGCCTGGGTGGCGTATACCGATTCGCCGTTGCGGCGCAGCCAGGCGCCGATCTGTTCGAGCCGGGTCGCGCTGGCCTTGGGCACGCTGCCGTCGGCCTCCGGCCCGATGTTGAGCAGGAAGTTGCCGCCCTTGCTGGCGGTGTCGACGAGGTTGCGGACCAGCTCGCGCGTCGATTTCCACTGGTCGTCGAGCGCGCTATAGCCCCAGGTGCCGTTCATGGTCATGCAGGCTTCCCAGTCGACACCGGCCATGCCCTGCGCCGGGATCGCCTGCTCGGGCGTGGTGAAGTCGCCGTGCGCGCGATCGAACCAGCGCAGGCTGCCTTGCGGATCGTCGTAGCCGAGCGAGCGATACAAGCGATTGTTCATGACGATGGCGGGTTGCGCGGCGCGCACCATCGTCATCAACTCGCCGGCACGCCAGGTTTCGCCTTCGGCGCCGGGATTGGAATAGTCCCACCACAGCACGTCGATCGGGCCGTAGTGCTCGACCAGCTCGCGCACCTGCGCCTGCAGGAAATCCTGATAGGCCTTGAGGTTCGCGCGTCGGGCGTAGTCGGGATCGTCCCGGTCGGTGGCTTTCTCGAGCGGATGCGGCAGCGGGTGTTCGAGGCGGGCGAAATCGCGATACGGGTAGGCCGGGTGATGCCAGTCGATCACCGAGTGATACAGGCCCACCTTGAGGCCTTCGGCGCGCGCGGCGTCGACGATCTCGCGGACCAGATCGCGGTCGACCGCGTCTTTCGCATCGAAGCGCGTGACCGCGCTGTCGTGCAGGGCGAAGCCTTCGTGGTGCTTGCTGGTGAACACCAGATACTTCGCGCCGGCGTTCTTGGCCAGCTTCGCCCATTCGCGGGCGAAGCCGGGCTTGGGCTTGAACAGCGGCAACATCTGCCGTGCGTACTCGTCGGTCGGCACGTGCGCATTGCGCTGGATCCATTCGGCCGAGCCCTTGATCGGCTCGCCGTTCCAGCGCCCGGCCGCGCCCGAGTACAGGCCCCAGTGCACGAACATGCCGAAGCGCGCCTCGCGCCACCAGCGCATGCGCGCATCGAACGTGGCCTGGCTCTCGCTCGGCGCCGTCACCACCGGTGCGGGCGCGTCAGCGGCCGGCGTCGCCGCTATTGCGCTGCCGGCCGTCGCCCACAAGGCGCCAAGCAACGCGGCGGTGAGGGACGCTCGATGGGGCGAACGATGCTGGGGGCGACGCGTACACGACATGCTATTGCTCCGGCGGTGACGAACCGCAGGCATCGGAACAGACCGATGCCGATGCGGTCAACCGTTGTGCGTCGTCGATCGGCCGCCGTCATCGCGAAAGCGATAAGGTTTTTGACGCAGGTGCGAATCTCCAAAAAATTCCAATGTCTGTCCAGACATCGCATAAGCATGTGCGTGGATTCGAGTACGCATGCGGATTCATCCGCGCACGCCTGTGAGCGACGCGCCACTGCGACTAGACTCGGATCATCGAATACCGCCGTAGACCGCATCGGTCGCGGCCGCAACGCGAGGAGTTCCATGGATCGACGTCGTTTCCTGATCGCCGGCGGTGCCGGCGCCGTGGCATTGGGCGCCGCGCCGACGGTTTCTGCGCACCCGGCAACGTCGAGCGCACAACGCGAAACCTTGTCGCGGCCGCGGCCCACGCCGCAGCAATTGGCCTGGCAACGCGAAGAGCTGGCGCTGTTCGTGCATTTCACCGTCAACACCTTCACCGATCGCGAATGGGGCGAGGGCGACGAAGACCCGCAGGTGTTCGCGCCGACGCAACTCGACGCCGGGCAGTGGGCGCGCGCGGCCAAGGCCGGCGGTTTCCGCAGCCTGATCCTGACCGCCAAGCATCACGACGGTTTCTGCCTGTGGCCGACCGCGACCACCGCGCACAGCGTGCGCAATAGCCCGTGGCGCGACGGCCGCGGCGACGTGGTCCGCGAGTTCGTCGATGCCTGTCGCGCCGAAGGCCTCGGCGTGGGGTTCTATCTGTCGCCCTGGGACCGGCACGAACCGCGCTACGGCAGCGGGCAGGCCTACGACGACTTCTACATCGCACAGCTGACCGAGCTGTTGAGCAACTACGGCCCGGTGGTCGAAGTCTGGTTCGACGGCGCCAACGGCGAAGGCCCGAACGGCAAACGCCAGGCCTACGACTGGCCGCGCATCCATCGCACCGTGCGCGAGTTGCAAGCCGATGCGATCGTGTTTTCCGATGCGGGCCCCGACGTGCGTTGGATCGGCAACGAACGCGGCGTCGCCGGCAGTACCTGCTGGGCTTCGGTCGACCCGGCGCGCGTGCCCTATGCCGGCTTCGACCGCCCATGGGTCGGCGAAGCCCTGCAGCAGGGCGACCCTTACGGTTCGGTCTGGCGCCCCGGCGAAACCGACGTTTCGATCCGCCCGGGTTGGTTCTGGCATGCGGCCGAAGACGCGAAGGTACGCAACGCGCAACAGCTGATCGACTTGTATTTCAGCTCGGTCGGGCGTAACAGCAAGTTGCTGCTCAATGTGCCGCCGACCCGCGAAGGCCGTTTCCACGCCACCGACGTCGCCAACCTGGCCGCATTCGGACAACGACGACAGGCCCTGTTCGCCGGCGGCAATCTGCTCGCCGGGGCGCGGCTGCATGCGAGCGCGAGCGCCGACGGCCATGCGCCCGCGCACGTGCTCGACGGCGAGGCGGACTCGTATTGGGCATCGACGGCCGATGCGCGCAGCGGCTGGATCGAGTTCGAACTCGAACGCGAGATCGAATTCGATCTGTTGTGCCTGCAGGAAGCGATCGTTCACGGTCAGCACATCGCCAACCATCGCGTCGAACACTGGCGCGATGGCGTCTGGCAGCCGTTCGCCTGGGGCACGACCATCGGCTACAAGCGCCTGGAGCGCTTCGACCCCGTGCGCACCCATCGCCTGCGCGTGAGCATCGAGCATGCTTATGACACGCCGCGCCTGGCGAGCGTGGCTGTGTATCGCAGCCCGCGTTGATCGTCGCTCGAGGGTAGGAGCGGCGTCCCGGGGATTTCCTCCGGTCACAAGCCGCGACAGACCAAAGCGATGTACGTAAGCGTGGTGGGCGGATGCCGGATGCCTGAAGTCGGCCGGGACTATGCCGCTTCGGATGCTTGCGTGGTATTCGGCTGCTGCGGTTGGTCGCGCTTCGCGCCGCTCCTGCCCTGAAAGCCCGGGCCCAGGCGCCCCGGTAACCTGAACTGAAATTCAGCCGCACCCGTGCTAAGGTGCGCGCCAGAAGGGGAGTAGCTCCCGCTGTCGTATCGTCATTACGGGCTTACCGCCCCGGTGCGACAGGCGTCCGGACCTTGGATCGATCGATCCGGCCGTACGCGGGCAAGACCTTCGCCGCCAGCGGCGAAGCGCCCATCCTCCCCGATTCCTTCCGGATGAATGACGCCTCGCGGCTGCGGTCGCGCAGTTTGCCGTCAGCTTTTCATCTCCGGGAGAACCACATGCAAACCATCGGAAGTCCGATGCTCTGGGGGGCGTTCGTCGCCTTCGTCGTCGTCGCCTTGCTCGTCGATCTGGTGCTGATGCGCCACGGCGGGCCGCACAAGGTGACCTTCAAGGAGGCCGCCTGGTGGAGCGTCGGCTGGATCGGCCTGGCGCTGGCGTTCAACGCCGGCCTGTGGTGGTGGGTGACCCAGCAGTCCGGCGCCGAGATCGGCAACCGCATCGGCCTGGAGTTCCTGACCGGCTACTTGGTCGAGAAATCGCTCGCGGTCGACAACATCTTCGTGTTCCTGATGCTGTTCTCCTACTTCGCCATGCCCGAGGAGCAACGCCAGCGGGTGCTGGTGATCGGCGTGCTCGGCGCGATCGCGTTGCGCGCGATCCTGATCTTCGCCGGCGCCCTGTTGTTGGCGAAGTTCCACTGGATCCTGTACGTGTTCGGCGTGTTCCTGGTGGTGACCGGCATCAAGATGCTGTTGGCCGCCGGCAAGGCGCCCGACCTCGACAGCAACCCCTTGCTGAAATGGATGCGCAGCCATCTGCGCTTGACCGACGGCTACCACGGCGCGGCGATCTCGATCCAGCGCGATGGCCAGCGCTGGTACACGCCGCTGTTCGTGGTGATCGTGTTGATCGGCGTCACCGACGTGATTTTCGCCGTCGACTCGATCCCGGCGATCTTCGCGATCACCGAAGACCCCTTCATCGTGCTGACCTCGAACGTGTTCGCCGTGCTCGGCCTGCGCGCGATGTTCTTCCTGTTGCAGGGCATGGCCGACCGCTTCCATCTGCTGCCCTACGGCCTGGCCCTGGTGCTGGTGTTCATCGGCACCAAGATGCTGTTGATCGACGTGTACAAGGTGCCGATCCTGGTCTCGCTGCTCGGCGTCGCCGCGATCATCGGCGCTGCCATCGCCCTGAGCCTGCTGCGTCCGGCGCCGGCCAAGAGCGAGACCGAGACCGGCTCGACCGAGGTCTGATGCGGCGGGTCTGATCGCAAGCGTCGGGACATGGCGGACGGCGGCGCCGATGAGTACATTGGCGTCGCCGTCTTCGCGAGGGTAAGGACATGGCCCGCACTGCCGCCACTCAGGCCGTTGCCAAGGCGACCCGCACGCCGTCCGCGAGCAAGCGGGCGGCTTCCAAACAGGCGGCTTCCACGCGGGAGGCTCCGGCCGCATCGCCACCGCCGCTCGCCGAACGCTTGGGCGATGCGCTGGCGCAACTGCGCGCCGCCGCCAGCACGAGCCATCGCGATGGTTTGGCGCGCTACGCGATCCCCACCGAGCGCGCCTTCGGCGTGCCGATGGCCTCGATCCAGGGCATCGCCAAACGCCTCGGCCGCGACCGCGAACTCGCCGAGGCCTTGTGGGGCAGCGGCTGGTACGAGGCGCGCTTGCTCGCGTCCTACCTCGACGACCCGGCCCAAGTCAGCGCCGCGCAGATGGATCGCTGGGGCCGCCAATTCGACAACTGGGCGGTGTGCGACACCGTCTGCTTCGCCTTGTTCGATCGCAGCCCGCACGCCTGGCGCAAGATCGGGCAATGGGCCGGGCGTCGCGACGAATACCTCAAGCGCGCGGCGTTCGCACTGCTGGCCAGCAAGACCGTGCACGACAAAGCCGCCCCGGACCAAGCCTTCCTGCATGGGCTGGAACTCATCGAGGCGGGTGCCGGCGACGAACGCAACTTCGTCAAGAAAGCCGTCAACTGGGCCCTGCGTTCGATCGGCAAACGCAATGCCGTGCTGCACGCCGCAGCGCTCGCCGCGGCGAAACGCTTAGCCGCCTCGGAAGACGCCGCGCCGCGCTGGGTCGGCAAGGATGCGCTGCGCGAGCTCAACAGCGCCGCCGTCGTCGCCCGCGTGACGGCCAAGGCGGCGCGCGTGCCGGCACGCAAGGCCGCGGCGAAGGCGCCGCGCACACGCAAGTAAGCCCCGAGGCCGGCCTCTTTGCCCAGGCGATCGCGTACATTCGCTGCGGCCATTGCCTGATCGCGAATCGTCCATTAGCGTCCCAAGCTCGGCACGGTGGTCGGCGTGAGCGCCGTACTGTCTCGCCTCGTCTCCGCTTTCACTTTCCGGCCTTCCGCATGCTCGCTTCGATCATCGTCGCCAACCCCGATCCGCTCAGCTTGAGCCACGCCATGGCCCAGCTCGCGCAGCGCACGCTTGCCGTACGCGGTTACGAAATCGCGTTTCACGATCTCAATGCGGAGGGTTTCGATCCGGTCCAGCCCACGGGCGAAAGCGCCAACACCGCATCGGCCGATGCCCTGGTCGAACAGCACTGCGCCGAACTCGCGCAGGCCGACCTGATCCTGGTGTTCCATCCGAACTGGTGGGGCCAGCCGCCGGCGATCCTCAAGGGCTGGATCGACCGGGTGTTCCGGCTTGGCACCGCCTATGGCTATCCGCCGGGCGTGTCCTACGAGGGCGTGCCGGTCGGTCTGCTGCGAGCGCGCCACGCCATTGTCGTCAATACCTCGAACACGCCGCCGGAGCGAGAGGCGGCGGTATTCGGCGATCCGCTCGAGGCGATCTGGAAGCACTGCGTGTTCGGGTTGTGCGGGGTGGGCAGCGTGATCAGGCGGATGGTCGGGCCGGTATCGGGCAGCAGCGCCGAGCAGCGCGCGCAATGGCTGGCCGAGGTCGAGACCCTCGTCGCCGAGCTGGCCTGATCGCGCTCAGGCGCGCCGCCATTTCTCCGCCACGCCCTTGAAGAAGCTGTAGCAGAAAGTGCCGTCGGCGCGGGTGGTGCGGCGCAGGTCGGCGAGGCCGGCGTCGAACGCGGCCGGCGTGCTGAGCCCGGCGGCGATCGCGGCATCGCGCACGCCTTCGACCATCGCGCAGAAGGTCTTGTCGGTGAACCCGTCGACGAGCGCGGGACGGCCGGCATCGGCATAGACCATGCGCGGCGACACCGCGACCCGGTCGAAGCCGACCGCGACCAGCAGCGGATACAGGCTGCGACCGATCAGGGCGTTGCCGCCGGCGCGGCGTTGCAGTTCGACCTGGCAATCGATCGTCGCGCGTGCGGCGGCGCTGTCGGGGTGGAAGCAGATCGTGCCGTGGTCGCCTTCGATCACCGTGATCGTGCCGCCGGGCTTGAGCACGCGGTCGAGCAAGGCCAGGGCCGCGAGCGGACGCGCCAGGTGTTCGAGCACGAAGCAGACGAACACGTGATCGAAGCTGCCGTCCGCGAACGGCAGCTCGAACAGATCGGCCTGCAGGAACTCGACGTTGTCGAGGCCGGCCGCGTTGGCGCGCCGGCGCGCTTCATCGACCGACTCGGCGGAACGGTCGATCGAGGTGAACTGTGTTCCCGGGCTGCGTCGGGCCAGGGTCAGCGTTTGGGCACCGACGCCGCAGCCGACTTCGAGCACGCGGCTGCCGGGCGGATAGACGGTGTCGGCGTGCAGCAGGTCGGCGAGGGTGCCGGCCTGATCCTGCAGGCGTGCGTGTTCGCGCGGGTGATAACCGTGGACGTAGTTGGAAGTCATGGCGGCGGCATCGAGGACGGAGACGGCAGTCTCGTGCGGCCTCGACCGCGCGTCTTGAAGCTTATTGCGGCGGTGCGGCGCCGTCGTTGCGCGGCCGGCGAGCCGCTGCCGCCCGCTGCCAGGCGCCCGGGGTGAAACCGAACTGGCGCGCGAACGCACGCGTCATATGGCTCTGGTCGGCGAAGCCGCTGTCGGCTGCGGCATCGGTCAGGCTGCGGCCGCGCCGGATCAGGTCGCGGGCGCGCTCGACCCGCTGCTGGACCAGCCAAGCGTGCGGCGGCAGACCGTAGGCGCGCTGGAAGCGGCGCAGCAGTTGGTACTTGGTCAGCCCGAACGGGGCCGCCAGTTCGTCCAGGCTTGGCGCCCGCTGCGGGTCGTCGGCGAGCCGTTCGCGCACGTGGGCGAGGTCGGCCGACACTGCCGGCGCCGGCGCCTGGGTGCTGTGGCGTTCGAGCAATTGCGCGCAGACCTGCACCAGGGCTTCTTCGCAGGCCAGGCCGTCGTCGTCGTGGGCCTGGCCCTGGTTCCAGCGGTCGAGACGGGCGAACAAGCGCAACAGCAAGCCCTGCAATCGGGCGTCGCGGATGACCGGGCGGACCAGCTCCAGCGAGCCTGCCGACGCCAGCGACGGCGCAACGCAGGGCGCGCTCATCGAATGCATCAGCTGCGGATCGAGGTAGAGCATGCGCCAGCGCCGTGCGCCGCCGAGCGGACGGCCGTCGTGCACTTCGCCGGGGTTGGTCGTGATCAGGTCGCCGGCGCGGGCGTCGACCTGGCCGCGTCCGCTCGCCGAACTCTGCGCGCCGCGTTCGAGCAGGCCGAGGCCGTAGGTTGCGTGCCAATGGCGGCCGAACTCGCGCGCGCTGTCGATCTGGGTGCCGTACAAGCCGGCCCAGGGCGAGGCGGTGACGCGGCTGCGATGGTCCGGGGCGGCGGGCATGGCGCCAATCATCGCACCCCCATCGCATCTCATCGCATCGCTCTGCCCGGAGCGCGCCGCGCTGCGCCGTGCCGGTGCCAGCGGCATGGCCGCCAGCGGCCTAGGGACCGCCCTAGCGTTCGCCGCCGCCGCACCGGTGCTACGGTCCCCGCCAAACGACTTTCGCCCGAATCCGAGCGGACCACGCCATGAGCTTCATCAACTTCCTCGATTCCGTTTCGCGCGCGGTGCAGCAGCTCGCGACCCAACCGGCCGCGCCGGTGCACGTGGTCCAGCGCCACGAGACCTTGCCCGACATCGCCGCGCAACACCGAGGCACGGTGCCGCAGGAGGTCTACGAACAGAGTCTCAAGGACGCCAACCCGCAGGTGTTGAACTGGGAGGCGCTGTACCCGGACACGCCGTTGCAGTTGCCGCCCGCGCACGACGGCGAGGCCGATCCGGTGGTCCATGCCGCCGCGCCGGCCCAGGCCGACAAGCCGACGCTGTCGCCGGAAGCGCAGCGCGTCGACGCCGCGCTCAAGGCCGACGCCCAGCAGTCCACGCCGCAGACCCAGGCCGAGTTGAAGTCGGCGATCCAGGCCGAGATGAAGGCGCGTTTCCAGGTCGAGTTCGACGCGCGCCCGACCGGCGCGATCTACGACACCAAGGCGATCGCCTCCTATGGCGACAGCATCGCCGCGCGCCACGCCGACGACCCGGCGGCGCAGGCGAGCATCAAGGCCACGGTCAAGGACATCAGCATCGACCATGAAGTCGAATTCGCGCTGATGGTGTCCGGCGGCGGCGATGCCAAATCGGTCATGTCGATCCTGAAGTCGCAATGGGCGTCGATGTCGCCGGAAGCGCAAGCGCGCTTGTCGACCAGCCCCGAGCTGGGCCGCTTGCTCAACGACAAGGTCGAGCCCTACGTGGCGGCGCCGTATGCGAATTTCAGCAGCGACGACCCGCGCGAGCAGCGCGTGCCGGCCAACGAGGCGGCCAAGCGCCTGGCCGAACTGGTCGACGGCCTGCCGCCCGAACTCGCCAATGCGGTGGTGACGCAGAACCTCGACACGGTGATGCGCATCGTCCAGGTCAAGCCGATGTACGCCGGCGAGAAGTTCGGCGGCAGTTCCTATGCCGACATGGCGCGCGTGGTCGGCGCGCTCGGTAACGGCGAGGACGGCAAGCGCATGCGTGCCGACATCGCCAGCATGTACCTGGCCAAGCCCGAAGCGCTGCGCGGGCAGTGGGTGCCGTTCTCGGAGAACATCTCCAACGCGATCCGCGACGGCGCCAGCCCGGCGCTCGCGCTGGAGATGGCCCAGCAACTCAAGAATCAGGGCTTGAACGAACAGGCCGGCGTGTTCCTGCGCGGCATCAGCCACGGCGCCGAGTTGCTGCAAGGCAAGATCGACGCCGACCTGAAGGAATACCAGTCGATGATGGGCGAGCTCGGTCGCCTGTTGAAGTACTCCGAAGGCCTGCCGCCGGAAGCGATCTCGCAGGCGGTCGACAAATACCTGGCCGGCAAGGGCAAGACCGATCCGGGTTGGCTGGAGAAATTCCACGGCCTCGAAGAACGCCTGACCGCGAACGCGAACGTGCTCAAGGACACCCTGGGCGGCTTGAACGCATTGCCCGAGGACCTTAAGGCGACTTATCCGGACCTCGGCAAGGAAATGCAGGCGGTCGCCAACAACGACTCGGTGCTGCAGGCCTTCGGCCTGGCCGCCGCGCGCGACCGCGATTTCCTGATCGGCGCCGAGGCCGATGCGGCGACCAAGCTGTTCGACGTCACCAAGGTGTCCAAGGAAGGCGCCGAATATCTCAAGCGCCTGGCCAACGACGGCATCCAGCAGGCGGCGTTGAAGGTCTTCTCCGACCTCGATTCCTCCGACCCTACCAGCATCGCCAACGCCAAGACCCAGCTCGAATCGCTGAGCACGCGTTACGCCAGCCTGCTCGGCAAGGACTCCGAGCAATACCGCGAGGCGATCCGCGCGCTCGAAGGCCTGACCAGCGTGCCGGCGGGCGACACCGCGGCGATGGAGGCCCAGCTCAAGCAGTTCAATCAGGCGTTGAGCGGTATCGACGGCTTCAACGCCAATCAGCCCGCCGGCGTGACCTTCCGTTCGCTCGGCGTGGCCGCGGCCGGCCTGGCCTTCGCCAAATCGAGCAGCGACCTGATCAGCGACCCGGGCTGGGCCAACGCGGTCGGCGCCTTCGCCGATGCCGCGGGCTTGGCCAAGGACGTGCGCGATCTGATGCACCGTCCGGGCAGCATTCCGATCGACGCCGATTCGGCGCTGGCCGACAGCCACGCCCGCGCCGGCGTGCGCTTCGAAAACTGGAACCGCGCGCTGGGCCTGCTGTCGGCGACCGGCGACATCGCCAAGATGGCCGACGCCCTGCTGTCCGACCGCCCGTACAAGGAAGCCGAGGCGGCGTTGTACGGATTGGGTGCGACCGGCACGGTGGTCATGACCTTGTCGAGCGGCCCGGTCGGCGCCATCGTCGGCGCGGTGATGATCGGTGTGTCGGTGTTCGGCCAGTCGGCCCTGGCCGACGGCCGCGACAAGGACGCCAAGATCAAGGGCTCGCAGGAGTTCCTGCAGAACGCCGGCTTCGACGCCGATGCGGCGCGGATCATGGGCGATCTCGGCGAGGACGAGCACTACCAGTCGATCCCGGTGGTGCCGCTGATGATGGAATACGGCAAGCGCGACGGCCTGGGCACCGGCAAGCCGATGACGCCGGAAGAGACCATCAAGGCGATCAACGACATGCCGCCGGATCAGCTGCAGGCCATGGTCAACCGCTTGCGCATCGCCGCGCGCTAACGCCTGTGAGCGAATCGCGACGGCCGTTGCGGCCGTCGCGGCCGGTCGAACTGTACTGCTGCGGTCAGGGCGTGTCGGCGGGTTCCGCCAGGGCTTCGTCCTGGTAGATCGCCACGTGCGGCACGCCGTCGGCGCCGATCCAGCCGCGGTACATGCCTTCGGTGTTGAAGGGCAGGGCGAAACGGCCGTCGGCGCCGAGCGCGATCGCGCCGCCGTCGCCGCCGGCCTTCGGGATCGCCTCGTTGATCACCGCCTTGGCGGCCTCGCCGATGCTCTGCCCGGCGTACTGCACGCGCGCGCAGATGTCGTAGGCGGCCACCGCGCGGATGTAGTACTCGCCCCAGCCGGTGCCGGACACCGCACAGCGCGCGTTCGCATAGGTGCCTGCGCCGATGATCGGCGAATCGCCGACGCGGCCGTAGCGCTTGTTGGTCATGCCGCCGGTCGAGGTGCCTGCGGCGAGGCGGCCGTCGGCATCGAGCGCGACCGCGCCGACCGTGCCGAAGTGCTTGGCGGTTTCGACATCGGCGTGGGCCTTGCCCGAGGCCTCTTCCTTGAGCGCCTTCTGCAACTGCTGCCAGCGCTTCTCGGTGCGGAAATAGGACGGATCGACCAGCGTCACGCCCTGTTCGCGGGCGAAGGCTTCGGCGCCGTCGCCGACCATCATCACGTGCTTGGATTTCTCCATCACCGTGCGCGCCAGCAGGATCGGGTTCTTGACCCGGTGCACGCCGGCGATCGCACCGGCGCGCAGGCTGGCGCCGTCCATTACCGCCGAGTCGAGTTCGTTCTGGCCGTCGTGATTGAACACCGCGCCGCGCCCGGCGTTGAACATCGGCGC
This sequence comes from Lysobacter sp. 22409, assembly GCF_052045105.1. Taxonomy (NCBI): domain Bacteria; kingdom Pseudomonadati; phylum Pseudomonadota; class Gammaproteobacteria; order Lysobacterales; family Lysobacteraceae; genus Lysobacter; species Lysobacter sp. 22409. The sequence continues at coordinate 145,656 of NZ_JBQEOE010000001.1, forward strand.
GTCCTCGAGCACGGTGATCGCGGCGGTGACGGCGTCCAGCGCGGGCTTGCCGGCCTTCAGCTGCGCATGACCGGCGCGCAGGGCCTGTTCGAGCGCGGCGCGTGCGGCGGTTTCGTCGGCCGGGGTCAGGCCGGCGCGTTCGACGCCGGCGCCGCCGTGGATCACCAGCACCGGTTTCGTCGCCTTTTTGTTCGCCGGCGGTGCGTCGGCGGCGTGGGCGAGCGTCGCCGAGCCGAGCAGCAGCCAGGCGAAACAATGATGACGCAGGGCAGTTGGCATGTTCGGCTCCGGACAGCCCCGGCGAGGGGCGAGAGTGATCAGGGCGGCGGCGGGGGCCTTGCGTTCTCATCGCGCCCGACCAGGCGCCCCGCTTCGACATCATAAAGCGCGGAGAAGGCCGGGCGCTCGACGCGAAAATCCGCCAGGTGCAGCACGCTGTCGCCGCCGACGCCGAGCACCGGCACCGCGCGCACACTGAGCGGCTTGCCCGCGGCATAGACCTCGGCCGCCGGCTGCGGACCCACCAGCCAGGCGTGCCCGCCGTCGCCGCTGAAGACGCGGCCGATGCCGTCGCCGTCGATGCACAGCGCGGTGTACTCGTCGACGCCGATGCCGACCAGGTCGTCGCGGCCTTGTTCCTGCGCCAGCCGCGCCAGCATCGCGATCAGGCGGCCAAGCCGCTCGCGCTTGCCGAAATGGCTGTCGGTGAGCACGCGTTCGAGATAGGGCAGATGCAGGAAGTCATCGACCAAGGTCAGCGCCGGTCCGGCCGGGTCGCGCAAGGCGTCCTTTGAGGTCAGGCTGCCGCCGTCCATGGCGCCGTAGGCGTGTGCGCCGAGAATCGCCAGCCCCGCGCTGGTGCCGCCGATCGGCTTGCCGGCGCGCACGTGCGCATCCAGCGCGCGATTGAGCGGCGTGCCTTTCCAATAGCGCACGTAGTTGGACTGATCGCCGCCGGCGAGGAAGATGCCGTCGGCCTGGCGCACGATCTCCAGCACCTGCGGGTCGCTGGCGGCGCGGCGATCCTCGAACACCAGGGTCTGCGCGGCGGTGATGCCGCCGATGTCCCGGAAGAACTCGTCCTGCGCCTCGGTGCTGCCGGAGGCGCGCAGGATCACGATGCGGCCGTGGCCGGCGCGCTCGATCATCCAGCGGAACGCCGGGTAGGGCCAATCGCCGCCACCGACCAGCATCGCCCCGGCGCGGGTCGGCGCCGGCCGCGGCGCGGCGAGGTCGCCGATCGCGTAGTAGCGATAGCCGTCGCGGCGCGACTCGGTGGTGTCCGCGGCCAATGCGCTGGTGCAGCCAACGGCCAGGACAGCGCCGAGCACGCCTTGGCACAGCGTTCGAGCCAACACGGACCGGCGGGACCACAGGCGCATCGTTCGACTCCGGCTGGGTATGAAGGGCCAAGACGAACCAGCGCCGGCTTTCCCCCATGTCCGTTCGCAAATTCGCGCCCGCGCGCGCAATCCGCCGATCGGCTGCCGCGGCCGCTACGGAATGGACGTCGGAATCGGCTAAGGTCGGCGCATGAACGCTGCCCTCGACGCTTGGTTCGCCCGCGAGATCCTCGTGCACGAAGAGGCGCTGGTGCACGTGCTGCGGCGTTATTGGCCGCATCGCGACGACCTTCACGACCTGCGCCAGGAGGTCTACGTCCGCGTGTACGAGGCTGCCGGCAAGGCCTTGCCGACCCAGCCCAAGTCGTTCCTGTTCGCGACCGCGCGGCACCTTATGACCGACCGCCTGCGCCGCGGCAAGGTGGTGTCGATCGAGCCGGTGGGTGATTTCGAGGCTTTGAACGTCTTGATAGACGAGGTCTGTCCGGAGCGCCGGCTCGGCGCGCGGCAGATCCTCAAGCGTCTCGCCGAAGCCTTCGACCGTCTGCCCGATCGCTGCCGCGAGGTGGTGTGGCTGCGCCGGGTCGACGAGTTGTCGCAGAAGGAAGTGGCCGAGCGTCTGGGCATCAGCGAGAAGACCGTGGAGAAACAGATGGCCAAGGGGGTGCGTCTGATCGCCGAGTATTTCTACGGCGGCGAACCCTCGCGTGCGGACTTGCCGCGCAAGCCGCAGGCCGACAAGGAAACGGAACATGGCAAGCAGCAGACAGATTGAGCGCGACGCAGCGCAGTGGTTAGCCAGGCGCGAGGGGGGCGATTGGTCGGCGCTGGAACAGGCCGAGTTCGACGCCTGGCTTGCGGCCTCGACCGCGCACCGAGTCGCGTTCCTGCGTCTGGACGCGGCCTGGGCACAGAGCGACCGGCTCAAGGCGCTCGGCGCCGGGGCCGCTTCGGACGGCGTGCCGGCGCGTGGGCAATGGCTGCATTCGAGCTTCGATCTGCAGGCGCCGCGCGCCGAGTCGATGCCGGAACCGCCGGCGCCGGCATCGACCGGTCACGACGCCGCCGCGCTGGTGTTCGCGCCGCGCCGCTCGGTCGCGCGCGGCGGCCGTGGCCTGCGTTATGCGGGCGTCGCGATGCTGGCGTTGTTGGGCGTCGCCTCGTTCTGGGGTTGGCAGCGTCAGGCCGTGGTCGAACAGGCTTCCTACCGCACCGCGATGGGCGACCTCAGCGACGTCGCCCTGGCCGACGGCTCGCAGGCCACACTGAGCAGCGACAGCCGCATCGAGGTGGCCTTGTCGCGCAGCGAGCGTCATGTCGAACTGCAGCAGGGCGAGGCCTTCTTCGATGTCGCCAAGGACGCGCGGCGGCCGTTTGCGGTGGTGGCCGGCGGCCGTCGGGTGATCGCGGTCGGCACCCGCTTCTCGGTGCGCCGTGAGGGCGCCGACCTGCGCGTGGTCGTCACCGAAGGCACGGTGCGGCTCGAATCCGAGCCGGTCGGCGGCCGTCGCCAGCCGACCAGCGTATTGCCGGCTGGCAGCACCGCCTTCGCCAGCCGCAGCGGCGTGTTGGTGCGCATCGGTTCGGTCGAGGACGCCGAGCGCCAGGTCGATTGGCGTCGCGGCTATCTGGTGTTCCGCGACACGCCGTTGAGCGCAGCCGCGGCCGAATTCAACCGCTATAACGCCCGCAAGATCGTCATTGGCGATGCCGCCGCGGGCGAGCTGCGGGTCGGCGGCAACTTCCGCTGGTCCAACACCGAAGTGTTCGTGCGCCTGCTCGAACAGGTCACGCCGGTCCGCGTCGAGCACCACCCGGACCGCATCGTCCTGCACAGCCGCTAGCCGGCTCCGCGTCGGCAGGCCGCAGCGCGTGCGGGATTTGCCGGCTTCGTTCGTCCTGATATCCCGATGGGCGCTGCAAGGCGCCGATGGGGAGGGGAACCCGATGTCGCGAAGTGCGCGTGTGTGGTGGTTGAGTCTGGCCTGTTCGGCCGCGTTGTCCGCCCAGGCGCAAGTCGCGGCGAAGCGGGAGGCGATCGATATTCCGGCGGGGGAGCTGGTGTCGGCGCTGGATGTGCTGGCGAGGCAGTCGGGGGTGCAGTTCGTCTACCGCGCCGATCGTCTCAAGGGGTTGCGTACTCGGGGGGTGCAGGGCGCGATGTCGGCCGAGGCCGCGCTCGACCGCCTGCTGCTCGGCAGCGGTCATGTGGCGCGGCGCGATGCGTCGGGGGCGATGGTGATCGTCAAGGATCCGACGCCGCCGAAGCCGCGCAAGAAAACCTCGCTGGCGCCGAAGGGGAGCGGCGCCGACATCGTCGAAGCATCGCCGCCGTCGACGACCGAGCTGGAGGGCGTGCAGGTCACCGGCTCGCGCATTCCGCGCAGCCAGATCGAAGGCCCGGCGCCGATCACGGTGATGACCGCGCAGGAGATCAAGGCCAACGGCTTCACCACCGTGCCCGACGTGCTGCGGGCGATGACCCAGAACGGCGGCGAGACCCAGAGCCAACAGTCGGCCAGCGCCGCCGACTTCTCGCCGGGCGCGCAGCAGGTCGACCTGCGCGGGCTCGGTCCGAACCACACCCTGGTGCTGGTCAACGGCCGCCGCATCGCCGACTTTCCGATGCCGTTCAAGGGCCGCAGCAACTTCACCGACATCTCGAATATTCCGCTCGGCATGGTCGACCGGATCGAGATCCTGACCGGCAGCGCCTCGGCGATCTACGGCTCGGATGCGATCTCCGGCGTGGTCAATTTCATCCTCAAAAAGCGCGCCGACGGCACCACCGTCGACTTCCGCCTCGGCGACACGACGCGCGGTGGCGGCGAGTCGTTCAACCTCAGCGTCTCCAGCGGCTACGGCAACGATCGCTTCGACGCGGTCTACGGTTTCGAGCTGCAGGTGCAGAACCCGTTGTGGGCCTACGAGCGCTCGATCCAGGACTCGACCCGGGATGCGCCGACCGCGCGCACGCGCGCCGCGCGACGCGCCTTCCTGCGCACCAACTGGGACGACGAATACCTCGATCCCGGCGCCGCCTGCGGCCCCTTGGCCTCGCTCAACGGCGGCACCACCTACCGCGCCTCGCGTTCCGGCTGGGGGCCGGACGGCGAGGACGGCTACTACTGCGGCAGCGACGAGTCGATCGGCTACGGCACCATGATCAACAAGCGCGAAGGCCTCAATGCCTACGCCTCGTTGAGCTACGCCTTCGGCGACGCCAGCGAATGGTTCGCCGATGTGCAGTTGGGTTATCACGAACTGTCGATGTACCGCGACGTCACCGAATGGAGCTACCAGGCCCCCGACGGCAACGAGGCCGGCTATTTCCACAACCGCGCCACCGACCAGGTCGAGTATTGGCAGCGGCAGTTTTCGCCCGAGGAAATGGGCGGCCTGGACCGCGGCATGATCCGCAACCGGCAGCGTACTTTCAGCTTGGCCACCGGCTTCAAAGGCCGCTTCGGCGAGGCCTGGGACTGGGAAGCCGCGCTGAGCCATTCGCAGTACCAATCGACGATCGGTTGGCCGCAGATCGTCGCGTCCCGGGCCAACGATCTGTTCCTCGGGCCGCAGCTCGGCGTCGACGACGACGGCTTCGCGATCTTCGACGCCGACCCCGAGCGCCTGTACCGGCCGCTGAGCCGGCAGGAGTACGACGCCATCGGCGCGCGTTCGACCTATCGGCCGAAGTCGCGCACCGACGCGCTGTCGCTGACCCTGACCAATACCGAGCTGTTCGCCCTGCCGGCCGGTGCGGTCGGCTTCGCCGGCACGCTCGAACTCGGCAACCAAAGCTACGACCTGCGCCCCGACCCGCTCGCCACCGGCTATCACTACTACAGCTGGCGCGATTCGGACGGCCGCGGCAGCCGCGACCGCTGGGCTGCGGCGGGCGAGTTGCGCCTGCCCTTGCACGAGCGCTTGAACCTCAGCGTCGCCGGCCGCTACGACCAATACCGCTACGGCGGCCACGACATCGACAAGTTCACCTACAGTGCCGGCCTGGAATGGCGGCCGCTCGACTCCCTGCTGCTGCGCGGCTCCTACGGCACCGCGTTCCGCGCGCCGGACCTGCATTACGTGTTCGCCGGCGAAGGCAATCAGGAATCGAGCGGGATCGATTATTACCGTTGCCGCAGCGAAGAGCCCGACAGCGACCTCAACGATTGCTCGTACGCCGACGAAGGCCTGGTCGTCACCCGCAGCGGCAACCGCAAGCTGGAACCGGAAACCAGCACCTCGTGGACCGCCGGCGTGGTCTGGTCGCCGCGTCCGAATCTGGATTTCTCCGTCGACTACTTCGACATCGATCTGCGCGACCAGGTCCAGGACCTGCGTATCGACGACGTGCTGCGCGACGAAGCCGGTTGCCGCCTCGGCACGCGCGCCGACGGCAGCGCGGTCGATACCGGCTCGCCGACCTGCGCCGATGCTTTGGCACGGATCCGGCGCTCCGGCGAAGGCAAGCTCTACGGCGTCTACGTCAACCCGATCAACATCGCCAGCGAACGCACCAGTGGCGTCGATTTCAGCACCCATTACCGCCTCGACACCGGCCTGGGCACCTTTCGCCTCGGCGCCAGCTACACCTGGGTGCGCGAGCACGAAAGCCAGCAGTACGCCGGCGACCGCGTCGAAGACCAGTTCGCGGTCAACAGCGGTTTCGACATCCCGCGCACCAAGGCCAGCGCCAGCGTGAGCTGGGAAAAGGAGCGCTGGTCGGCGACCGTGCACGGCGAACGCCTGGGCCGATTGCCGAGCGGGGATTCCTACAACGAGGTCTACGAGCCCGGCGGCGATGCCAGCGCCTGGATCGGCGCGACTTATCGCTACAACGCTTCGCTGCGCTACCGCTTCAGCGACCACGCCCAATTGTCGCTGGCGGTGACCAATCTGTTCGACAAGCTGCCGCCGAAGGATGCGACCTACAGCAGCTATCCGTATTACGACGTGTCCTGGTTCGATGCCGTCGGCCGCCAGGTCTTTCTGCAGTACACCCACAAATTTGGCGGCCGAGCTCTATAGGCCAACCCCGCGTCCCGCGGCAAGGATGGCCGCGGGACGATTTTCCATCGGCCGAATTCAGGCGGGCGCCTGCAACGACGTCAGCGCTGCGCGGTGCGCGCGACGACGAAGATGCGGCGGAACTCGAACCAGGTGGTGCCGTCGCTGCGCGGCGGATAGGCGCGGTCGAGCCGCGGCGCGAGCTCGCTGCGGAAGCGTTGCCAATCGGCGCCATTAAGCGCGGCCTGGATCGGTCGCAAGGCCGTGCCGCTGATCCATTCCAGCACTGCATCCGGGCCGGACAAGCGCTGGACGTAGGTGGTTTCCCAGGCATCGACTTCGCAGTCCTGCGTCGCCAGCAATTCGGCGTAGGCGCGCGGCGCATCGACCGCGCCGCCTTCGCGCAGCTCCACCGAGCCCAGCAGCGGCGCCCACGACGCGCTGGCCGCCAGCTCGCGCACCAAAGCGTGCGAGGGCGCATCGAAGTTGCCCGGCACCTGGATCGCCAACCACGCGCCGCCCGGCAGTTGACGCGCCCAACGTCGCAGCAACTCACGATGTTCGGGCACCCATTGCAGCACTGCGTTCGAGACCACCACGTCGGTGTCGGGCCGCGGCACCCAGTCGCGCACGTCGCGCAATTCGGCGGCGACGCCGGCGGCTTGCGCCGCCTGCACCATCTCCGGCGAGTTGTCGCTGGCTTCGAGCGCGGCCCTGGGCCAGCGTGCGGCCAAGGCACGGGTCAGATTGCCCGGGCCGCAGCCCAAGTCGACCACGCGGCGTGGGTGCTCGGCGCGCACGCGTTCGATCAGGTCGAAGAACGGCCGGCCGCGCAGATCGGCGAAGTCGAGGTATTTGTCGGGGTCCCACATGGCGAGCTCCGCGAACCGATGGTCGGTCTGTCTTGCTGGTCTTGCTTGTTCGTTTTGGGTGGTCCGCCTTCGTGCATGCGCGGCGCTGCGATCGGCCTGTGCGGTGGGCAGCTCGGCGTTGCAGTTCACGCTCAGCATTCCATCGCCGGCGTTAACGCGATGTTGAATCGTGTGGGCGATCACAACCCGAGCGTGAGCGACTAAGGCCTTCGGCAAGTCTATGAACGAACGGTCATAAACTTCGCCGCCGCATCGATTATGGTGCCGCGCACAGGGGGCTTCGTCCTGACCGGAGCCTTGCACCATGAGTACGAAACTTTCCGCGGACGCTACGACTCTGCCCTTGAGTTACTGGGCGTTGAACTATCGTCATGCGGCGTTCTATCGCGATGGCACCCGGTTCGAGGATTACGCACCGGCGATCTATCTCGGCATCACCGCGCAGATCGAGAATCCGGGCCTGGTCTTCGACGACGTGGTGCCCGAGCTGGAAGCGCGTTATCAGCAGATCTGTTCCGGATCGACGCTGTCCTGGTCGCAGGCCGCCTGTGCGGCGGAAGCGGCGTGGACGCGTGCGCGGATGATTTCCGGCGCGGCCCGCGCCGCGTTCGAATCCGAGCTCGCCCGGCGTCGCGCCGCCTGAGCCCGGCGATGCGCGCCCGCGGCCGTCGGCCCGGGCGCGCCGATTCTTTATTCGCTGCTTTTTCGCTCAGGCGCGCGCTTCGTACCAGCCCTTGCTGGCGTTGACGATCCGCACCACCGACAACATCACCGGCACTTCCACCAGCACGCCGACCACCGTCGCCAGCGCGGCGCCGGAGTGCACGCCGAACAGGCCGACCGCGGCAGCCACCGCCAGTTCGAAGAAATTGCTTGCGCCGATCAGCGCCGACGGGCCGGCGACGCTGTGCGCCACGCCCAACTTCCGATTGAGCAGATACGACAGGCCCGAAGTGAAATAGACCTGGATCAGGATCGGCACCGCCAGCATCGCGATGATCGCCGGCTGGGCCACGATCTGCCGGCCCTGGAAACCGAACAGCAGCACCAGCATCAGCAACAAGGCGGCCAGCGACAACGGCCCGAGACGATGCAGCAGCTTCTGCAAAGCCGCATCGCCGCCACGGCGCAGCACCGCCTTGCGCAGCAACACTGCGATCGCCACCGGCGCGACGATGTACAGCCCGACCGACAGCAGCAGGGTCGACCACGGCACCACGATCGACGACAGCCCCAGCAGCAGGCCGACGATCGGCGCGAACGCGACCACCATGATCAGATCGTTGAGCGCGACCTGGCTCAGGGTGAACTCCGGGTCGCCGTCGCACAGGTTGCTCCACACGAACACCATCGCCGTGCACGGTGCGGCTGCGAGCAGGATCAGGCCGGCGACGTAGGAATCGAGTTGCTCGACCGGCAGGCGGTCGGCGAAAGCGTGGCGGATGAAGAGCCACGCCAGCAGCGCCATCGAGAACGGTTTGACCGCCCAGTTCACGAACAGAGTCACGCCGATGCCGCGCCATTGCCGCCGCACCTGCGCCATCGCGGCGAAGTCGATCTTCAGCAGCATCGGCACGATCATCAGCCAGATCAGCGCCGCCACCGGCAGGTTGACCTTGGCGACCTCGGCCTCGCCGAGGGTCGCGAACAGGTCCGGCAGGGCGTAGCCGAGCGCGGTGCCGGCGACGATGCAGGCCAGCACCCACCAGGTCAGGTGGCGCTCGAACGCGCCCATGCGCTTGGACAACAGGGTCGGCGCGGCGGCTTGCGCGGCCGCGCTCATGCCTGCGCCTGCTTGGGGCTGGTGCAGCTGTCGGCCTGCGGATCGCAGCTGGCCGGCGCGCACTGCTGCGGCTGGCCGCCGCAGCAGTTGCGGGTCAGGAACTCGATCAGGCCGTTCATGGCGCCGAAGTCGGCCCGGTAGCAGATGTAGCGGCCCTGCGACTCGCCCTGGACCAGGCCGGCGGCGCTGAGTTCCTTGAGGTGGAAGGACAGGGTCGCGCCCGGCAGCGCCAGGGCCTCGGCGATCTCGCCGGCCATGCGCCCGGCCGGGCCGGCCTCGACCAGCAAACGGAAGATCGCCAGGCGGGTGGACTGGCCCAGGGCGGCGAGGGCGGTGGTGGCTTGATTGATTTCCATAATTCCAGAATAGTAGAAACAACAACCGACCTCAAGCCGAGCCGCCATGACCCACCTACCCAACCTCGTCAGTGCCGCCCTGGACCTGCCCGACCTCGGCAAACTCGCGCTCACCGGCGCGACCCACCCGCCGCGGATCCTGATCCTGTACGGCTCGCTGCGCCCGCAATCGTTCAGCCGCAAGGCCGCGCTGGAAGCCGAGCGCATCCTGCGCCACTTCGGCGCCGAGACCCGGGTGTTCGACCCGCACGATCTGCCGATCCTCGACAGCGTGAGCGCCGACCACCCCAAGGTGCGGCAACTGCGCGAGTGGTCGCTGTGGTCCGAGGGCCAGGTCTGGGTCAGCCCGGAGCGCCACGGCAGCCCGACCGCGGTGTTCAAGAACCAGATCGACTGGCTGCCGCTGGAAGAGGGCAGCGTGCGCCCGACCCAGGGCCGCACCCTCGCGGTCATGCAGGTCTGCGGCGGCTCGCAATCGTTCAACGTGGTCAACGCGCTGCGCGTGCTCGGCCGCTGGATGCGCATGATCACCATCCCGAACCAATCCTCGGTGCCGAAGGCCTGGCAGGAGTTCGACGAACAGGGGCGGATGAAACCCTCGCCGTATTACGATCGCATCGTCGACGTGATGGAAGAGCTGTTCAAGTTCACCCTGCTGGTGCGGGATCGCAGCGACTACCTCAGCAGCCGCTACAGCGAACGCAAGGGCGATCTCGCCGCGCAGGCGTTGGCGGTGGCTTCCGGCGCGGTAGCGCTGCCTGGGAGCGCCGCTGCGGACAGCGCCGCGAACGATGCCGCGACTGAGGCTGCGAACGAGGCCGAAGCCGATACGAACACCGCAATCCACCCCAGCGCCGCTGCGCGCACGCCGTCGGCGTGCTGCGGCAGTGCCTGCGCCTCCAACGAGAGCTGAGCCATGGACATCACCATCTACCACAACCCCGCCTGCGGCACCTCGCGCAATACCCTGGCCTTGATCCGCCACGCCGGGATCGAGCCGACCGTGATCGAGTACCTGCAGGACCCGCCGTCGCGAGCGGCCCTGGTCGAACTGATCGCCGCGGCCGGCCTCAGTGTCCGCGAGGCCATGCGCCAGAACGTCGCGCCCTATGTCGAGCGCGGCCTCGACGATACGACGCTGTCGGACGATGCCCTGATCGAAGCGATGCTGCGCGATCCGATCCTGATCAATCGTCCCTTCGTGGTCAGCCCGCTCGGCGTGCGCCTGTGCCGTCCGTCCGAACTCGTGCTCGACCTGCTGCCCCCGATCACCCGGCCTTTCAGCAAGGAAGACGGCGAAGTCGTGATCGATGCCGATGGGCGCCGGGTGTCGTAGCCTCGCAGGCTGATCGGTCAAGATATGTTCGAACCTCCGCCTACCCGGAAACCACGATGACGCCCGCCATACGCCCGCTCGCCGCCGACGAAACCGCCGCCGTGCGCACCTTGTTGCTCGACAGCGGCCTGCCGGTCGACGATCTGGCCAGCGCCGCGATCGAATTCCGCGTCGCGGTCGACGAAAACCAAGCGATGCTCGGCGTGGTCGGCATCGAGGTCTTTGACGAGGCCGGCCTGCTGCGCTCCCTCGCGGTCGAGCCGCGGGCCCGCCATCGCGGCATCGGCCACGCCCTGGCTTCGTCGCTGGAAGCCGATGCGCGTGCGCGCGGCTTGCGCCAACTGGTGCTGCTGACCCAGACCGCCGAAGCCTTCTTCGCCCGCCGCGGCTACACCGTCATCGACCGGGCCGCCGCCCCGGCCGGCCTCCAGCGCAGCGCGGAATTCCGCTCGCTGTGCCCGGCCTCGGCGGTGTGCATGCGTTTGCTGCTGGAGCCGGCGCGGGTTGGTTGACGCCATGCGTCGGTACCGCGCTGCCGGCAGGACCGTATATGCCCTCGCACCGGCGTCCGCATCCTGCCGCGGACCGCGTTAATCGAATGGGGCAGAACTGGAGACGGATCTCGGATATGGCGGGTTTGGAGCTATTGGAATCGCCGCGGGCTGCGGCGGTGAGCGGGCCTTTGGCAGAAACGTCGGTGTTGCAGCAGCCATCGGCCGATGACGGATCGGCGCTTGGCGGACCGGCGCTCGGATCGGAAGCGGCCGGCGCCGAAGTAACGGCGCTATTGCAGCGTTGGGGCGCGGGCGATGCCAAGGCGCTCGATGCTTTGCTGCCCTTGGTCTACGCCGATCTGCGCGGGATCGCGCGACGCGAGCTGTATGGCCATCGCGGTCACGACACTTTGCAGCCGACGGCGTTGGTCAACGATGTGTTCGTGCGTCTGCTCGGCAGCGATCGGCCGCAGTGTCTGGGCAGCCGCGCGCACCTGTTCAATACCGCGGCGCGGATCATGCGGCAGTTGTTGGTCGACCGCGCCCGGCGCGCAGCGTGCGACAAGCACGGTGGCGCCTGGAGGCGCGACGATTTCGCCTGCGCGCTCGATCTGCCGATCCCGGAGCGCACTTTGCTGCCGGAACTCGATGCGGCCTTGGACGAGTTGGCCAAGTTGGACGAGCGCATGGCCAAGGTCGTCGAACTGCGCTATTTCACCGGGCTCAGCGTGGCCGAAGTCGCGCGTTTGCTCGAGGTCGAGGAGCGCACGGTCTATCGCGATTGGGCTGCGGCCCGCGCCTGGCTGCGCGACCGTCTGTCCGAGTGATGGCAGGTTGAGGCGGCGCTTCGCGTTGTCTTTTGCGACCCGAGCCAGAGCTTCCGCATGACCTCCAACGAATCGTCGTTCGAACGCCGCGCCCTGCAGTTGTTCCGTGGGGTGCTCGACGCCTCACCCGCGGAACGCGAGCGCTTGCTCGGGCAGGCCTGCGCGGGCGACGAGGCGCTGCAGGCTCGTGTGCGGGCGCTGCTGGCGCAGGTCGAGGAGTCGCAAGCCGGTTTCGATCCGGGTGCGGCATCGCCGCAAGGCGACGCGACGGGATTGCAGATCGGGCCCTACCGATTGCTCGAGCGGATCGGCCGTGGCGGCATGGGCGAGGTGTTCCGCGCCGCGCGCTGCGACGGCGCGTACGAGCGCGAGGTCGCGCTGAAACGCATCTGGAGCGGTTTTGCGCCGCTGGGGACGGCGCCGTCGACCGAACGTTTCCTACGCGAACGGCAGGCGCTGGCACGGCTGCAGCACACGGGCATCGCCCAGTTGTACGACGGTGGCGTCACCGAGGCCGGTCAGCCGTGGTTCGCGATGGAGCTCGTTCGCGGCGAACCGATCACCCGCTGGTGCGCGGCGCGCGCGGCGACGATCGAGCATCGGGTCGAACTCATGCAGCAGGTTTGCGCGGCGGTCGACTTCGCCCACCGCGCCTTGATCGTGCATCGCGACCTCAAGCCGGCGAACGTGCTGGTCGACGAGGCCGGCCAGGCCAAGCTGCTCGACTTCGGTATCGCCAAATGGCTCGACGAGGCCGATCCCAACCAGGACCCAGCCCAGACCCAGACCCTGGCGATGACGCCGGCCTGGGCCGCGCCGGAGCAGCGCGAGGGCCGCGCGGTCACCACCGCGACCGATGTCTATCAACTGGGCATGCTGCTGCGGGTGTTGCTGTCCGACGATCTGCCGGCGCTCGGGCAGGCGCCGACGCGGCTCGCGGCTGCCTACGAGGCGCTGTGCAGGCGGGATGCCACGGCGGCGCAGCGGATCGCGCACGAGCGGGCGACCACGCCGGAACGGTTGCTGGCGCGCTTGCGCGGCGATCTCGACTGCATCGTGGCCCAAGCGACCGCGCAGGCGCCGCCGCAGCGCTATCGCAGCGCCGCGGCCCTGGCCGACGACCTGCAACGCTGGTTGGAGAAGCGCCCGGTGCACGCGCGCGGCGACGACCGTGCCTATCGGTGGCGGCGCGCGGCGCAGCGGCACTGGCCGGCCTTGACCACCGCGGTGGCAGCGCTGGTCCTGGCCAGCGGCATGGCCTTCTATCACTTCGCCCGGCTCGGCGACGAACTGCAACGTACCCGCGTCGCTCGCGACGAGGCCACCGCGGCGCAGGCCAAGGCCGAGGCGCAGCGCGGCCAGGCCGAGGCGACCGCCGAGTACTTCGTGGATCTGTTCAAACAGGCGCGGCCGCGCGAGACCACCAGCGGCGAAGTCTCGGCGCGGGCCCTGATGGCGGCCAGCCTCGACGAGTTGTTGGCCGATCGTAAGCGCGACCCGCTGGTGCGTGCCTCGTTGTTGGCCGCGAATGCGCGCGCGTCGGCTTATCTAGGCCGCGACCGGGATGCCGACCGGGCCGCGGCGGCGGCCATCGCGTTGTGGCAGGCGCATCCGCAGGCGGATCGGGAAACCCTGGCCAAGACCCGGTTGCTCAGGGCCGGGTATCTGCACCATCTGCAACGGCCGGAAGAAGCGCAGCGCGAATTGGATCAAGCCATTGCGCTGGCCGCGCGCATCGCGCCGCGCGATCCCGACCTGCGGACCAGCCTGCAACTGTGGCGCGCCAACCTGGCCGGCGAGCGCGAAGACGCCGCGACGATACGCGACGCCTACGAGCAGGTGCTGCGCTTGACCGAGCATTCGCTGCAGCGCAGCTTGGCCTGTCGTTCGCACTACGCCGGGCTAGGCAACCTGGCCATGCTCGATATCGACGAGGGTCGTCCGGCCGATGCCGAACGGCGTCTGCGCCGCGCGCTGGCCATGATCGGCCCCTGCGGCATCCGCGACCAGGCCGACGGTCTCATACTGCGCCGCGTCCTTGCCGTCGCCTTGATCGATCAGGCGCGGTTGGGCGAAGCGCGAACCCTGATGGCTACCGCGCTCGAAGAGTCGCGTGCGCATTTCGGCGCGACCGATTCGTTCCTCGCCCACGCCTTGTTCGTGCAGGCCTTGCTCGAAGTAATCGAGCGGCGGCCGGCGGCGGCGCAGAAGCTGCTGGCCGAGGTCGCGCGTATCGACGATGCGATGCTGCCGCCTGCCAGCCCGATGCGCTATTCCCGCACCGGGCTGGGGGCGCTCTCGCTGATTGCACAGGCCGATCATGTCGCCGCCGACAAAAGCGCAATGGATGCCGCGCTGCGCGGTGCGGTGAAGGCGCTGCGACCGATCGTCCACGCCGACGGTAGCGCGTTGCGCTCGGGTTCGCTCAACGAGCGCGCCAGCGGGCGTTTCCACGCTCTGGCACTGGCCTATGCGCAATGCCGGCTCGATGCGTCGAGCAGCAACCGCGAGGCCTTCATGGTGGCGCTTGCTGCCGCCGGCACCATGCGCCCATGGCGTACCCGTATCAGCCGAGACTGGGGCCAGCGCTGCGGCGTGTGAGGACGAGGCGCCCGGGTGCACCGGGCGATCGATTCGGCATCGTCGTCCGGATGCCCCGCTGACCGCGCTGCAGGCGTAGGCCTGCCGGGTCTATCCCTTGCGCCATTCCCACCCGGCGCAGGTGCGGCCGGACCGCGCCCGGTGGAAGTGCGGCGGGCGAGACCGCGCCGTCCCGATGCGGCGATGGGTCGGGCGACAACCGCCATGTCAGGTTCCGCAGCCTCCTCTCGTACCCCTGTATGCCACCCACGTGGCATCCCTCGCTCAGGTATCGGGTCGTAACGGACTGCGACGACGCAACGGCAACGCATTCGCATCGAACACCGCTGCCTTCCATCAGGAGTTTCACCATGCAACTCATCTTCCATCGCAAACCGGGGCGGCGCCTGCCGCTGCTGTCGACCGCGCTCGGCGCGCTGTCGCTCGCTTTCGCCGCGACCGCAATACCTGCTACGGCAGCGACCGCAGCCGGCCCGGCGTCGGTCGTGCAAGGCCGCACCAACACGCTTGCCTCGTTCAGCCCGACCGTCTATTCCGACGGCCTGCAGCGCCAGTACCTGGTCAAGAACGGCCGCGTCTACAAGCGCACCGAACCCAACTGGAACACCTGGGAGAACATCACCGCGGCCTTCAATACCGTTCGGCAGGGCATCGGCGAGATCACCGCGTTCGACGTCGAGCTGTACCGCGACGGCCTGCACCGGCAGTTCCTGACCCGCGGCGGCCATGTCTACCGGCGCATCCAGACCGGCGTCGACCAGTGGGGCGCCTGGGAAAACATCGATGCGGCGTTCCCGGGTACGGGCAGCGCGCCGATCAGCTCGTTCTCGGTGGCGGTGTACGCCGATGGCCTGCAGCGCCAGTTCGTGGTGCGCGGCGGGCAGGTGTTCCGCCGCACCCAGACCGCGAGCGGCGGCTGGCCGGCGTGGGAAGACATCACCTCGGTGTTCTCGGGTGTCGGCGGTTCCGAGTCGACCATCACCGCCTTCCACGTGGCGCTCTACAGCGACGGCAAGCTGCGCCAGTTCCTGACCCGCGGCGACCTGGTCTACCGGCGCACCGAGCCGAACTGGAACACTTGGGAAGACGTTTCCTCGCTCTTCGATGGCGTCGGCCGCTCCAGCGACCCGCGCGTCGACGAGCCGATCCATAAGCGGGTGATGGTGATCGAATTCAATCCGACCATCCGGAGCATGAACCATCAGCGCCTGAGCCAGGCGAAAGGCTGGTACGACCCGCGGGTGCTGGAGCAGCAGTACATCCAGTTCCTCGAACAGGCCAGCAGCCAGGTGGTGCAGTACTCCATCGCCGAGCACGTATTCGTCGATGCGTTCACGCCGCGCACGCAGAACCCGATCTATGACGAAGCTACCTATCTGGGGTGTCTGGCCGACGAGCCCGACACCTGTCCGCTGGAGAACGACTTCGACTACGTCAGCGTGCTGCGCCAGTACGGCGTGTGCGAGAAGGCCAACGCCGGCGAGATCGACGAGCTGTGGCTGTGGGGCGGGCCGTACTTCGGCTACTTCGAAGCCAATATGGCCGGGCCCGGCGCGTTCCCGACCAACGGCGATCCGATTCCCGTCGAGCTCACCACCTGCGAGGTCAAGCTCAACATCATGGGCTTCAACTACGAGCGCGAGCCGGAGCGGATGCTGGAAGATATGGGGCATCGCGTCGAAGGCACGATGAAATACCGCTTCGGCCGTTGGGCGAACACTCCGCCGGACCCGCCGCCGGCGGTGTTCCCGCCCGATGCCAACCTGCTCGAACGCTTCACCGCGCGCGGCTTCGATGCCACCACTGCGGCCTGCGGCAATATCCACGGCAGCCTCAACGCCCCGCAGTACGATCCGGGCAATCGCTGGGGCTACGACTTCACCAACGGCCATTACGAGTACAACACCTGCGACGACTGGGAGAACTATCCGAACCTGAGCCCCGGCGCGACCACGCTCAACAACTGCACCAAATGGGGCGGGCCGCGTTGCACCTTCCCGGACGGCTACCGCACCGCCGACCGAGGCTGGCATCTGTACTGGCTCGGCAAGGTGCCGAATTTTGTCGGCCGCCACTTCAACGTGCTGAACAACTGGTGGTGGTACGTGATGGACTGGGACGCGGCGGCGCCATAGGCGCGGCACTTGGGTGCGACATCGAAGCGACGGGCGGGGCGAGAGCCTCGCCCGTTCTTCGTTACGGCAGTCGCCATCGCTTGCGCAAGCTTCAATCCGTCGATCGGTCGAGCAGCGCCGCCAGCTTCTTCGGCGCCAGCACGCAATAGCTCTCGGTCAACAGATCGGCGACTTCGTCCCAGTCGGTCGCGCCGTCGAGGGTCATGCCGACGATGTTGGGAAACCACACCGGCCGGAAGAACGGCGCACGTTTGAAGCGCGGCGCATCGGCGCGCGGCAACGGCAAACGGAAGGTCAGCACCGTCGCCGGCCCTTGCGTGCCCGCGGCCTGCACATAGGCCGGCGGCCAAGCTGCGGCGATCGTCAGCACGTGGGCGAAGTTCTTCTTGCCGATCATCCAGCGCGTGCCGACCCAGGCCCGCTCTTCATGGGCCTCGGGCAGGCCGAGGCAGATCGAAGAGAGTCGGGCGACGATATCGGCAGAGACGTCGGGGTGGTCGGCCATGGCTCGGTCCAGCGCGGCGGAGGCGGATCGGAGTGTGCCAGTTCCGCCGCAAAGCCGGCCACCTACCGCGCCTTCAGCCGTAAACGATCGCCACGACCCCGTTCGGGTTGGAGATCTGGTCCACCATCACCCCGGTGACCTTGCCCTCGTAGAACACCTCGCGCAGCGGCGCGTGGTTGCGGTCGTCGAAACCGGACGCAATACCCCTGCTTTGGGCGTAGTACTGGCAGTACATGGGCGGCGGATCATCGTTCTTGCGCTGCGTGGTCACGGCGATGTAGAAGCCTTCCATCGATTTGTAGCCCACGCCGCCGAACACGGTGAAACCGACGCAGTCGTAGTTCTTCTTGTCGACCGGGTTCATGATCGACTTGGCCGCCGGTATCTTGGCCGACAGCGGCAGCAGGTTGGCTATGCCGTTCGGGCCGAAATGGAAGTCGATGTTTTCCAGGTCGGTGGAGGCGGTGTTGAACAGCAGGCCCTGCAGGTGCAGCGTGATGTCGAACAGCTCGATCAGATCCAGCACCAAGTTGTAGAGGCTGATGCCGATGCCGATCTCGGTCGATGCCGCGCCAGCGATGCCTTCGATCAGGTCGGTGGCGAAACTGTTGCCCGGGTCGTTGGGGTTGCTGGGGATGTCGGGCAGGGTGAATTCCCGGGTCGAGATGATGCCGGTCGCATCCTGGTAAGCCCGCAGCAGGGCCATCATGTCCGCGTGCGGATGCAGTCCTCTCTTGAACGCCTGGTGCGCTGCGGTCATGTTGGTGAGGAAGGTCGTCACCGCGCCGGGCGCGGTGTGCGGATTCTTCAAGCCTTCGCTCAGTGCCTTGAAGGCCGCGCTGTCCTTTCGGACCCAGGTGACGTGCGAGTACTGGCAATCCGGATAGCTCATGGTCGTGTCCTTCTGGGTGATGGCAGGGCGAGGCGAAGCGCTCGACGCGTTGCGCGCGAGCGCTGCGGCTGACGGAGTCGGATCTGAACCTTGTCGCCGCGCGCATCAGAGGCGTCCTCGCGCGGTAGCCCGGCCTTCGTCGCCCCGGATAAACGCTCCCCAACGTTTCCAACAGGCAGGCAGCACGGCTTCGTGCGGGTTAACGGGGCGGGCCGGAGCGAGCGGCCAATCGGGCCATGCTCCGAGCGCGGCTGCACCGGAATGGGCCTGCCTCGCTACGCCTATCGCGGCTCTTGCCAACGCCGCCGCCGCTTTGCACTAGTATGGTGCAATGCCCTCCGATCCCCTGCCCGCGCCGGACCCCAGCCTCGACAGCCTGACCACGCCGATGGCCTGGAGCGACGCGGCCGGGGCGATCGTCGGCTGCAATACCGCGTTCTCGCGCTGGTTCGGGATCGGGGCGCGGCGCCTGCTGGGCTGGACCCTGGCCGGGCTGGATGCCGGCGACGGCCGTTTGGCCCTGGCCCTGACCCGTCAGGGCGGCGACGAGGCGCCGCTGCGGATGCGGCGCATGCGCCTGCGTTATGCCGACGGCGAGGATCGCTTCGCCGACCTGTGGCTGAGCCGCCGCGACGACGGCGGCTGGCTGCTCGAGGCGCACCCGGTCGATGAGTTTCCGGGCGACGACCCGGCGCTGCTGCTGCCGTCGGCGCTGTCGGCGTCGTTGAAGGGGCTGGCGCACGAACTGCGCAATCCTCTGGCCGGGCTCAAAGGCGCTTCGCAGTTGCTGGCGCGCCGGGCCGAGGACAGCGAATCGCGCGAGTTGATCGAGCTGATCGACAGCGAAGTCGAACGCCTGACCGAACTGGTCGACCGCCTGCTGACCCCGGCGCCGCCGCGGCCGCATGCCTTGCTCAACATCCATGCCGTGCTCGAACGCGTGCTGCGCCTGGCCGAAGCCGATGCCGGCTGGGCGGTGCGGTTGGTGCGCGACTACGACCCCAGCCTGCCCGAGTTCGCCGGCGATGCCGACCGCCTGATGCAGGCGGTGTGGAACCTGGTGCGCAACGCGATCGAGGCCAAGGCGACCCACGTCAATCTGCGCACCCGCATCGAACGCGGGGTGCGCATCGCCGACACCGTGCATCCGATCGCGCTGCGCCTGGAGATCATCGACGACGGCCACGGCGTGCCCGACGAACTGGCCGAGCAGTTGTTCCTGCCGCTGGTGTCGGGCCGCGCCGAAGGCAGCGGCCTGGGCCTGGCGCTGGCCCAGCAAGTCTCGCGCGAGCACCGCGGTTCGCTGGCCTACCGTTCGCGCCCGGGCCATACCGTATTCACGCTGTTGTTGCCGATGCAGATCGAAGCCGAAGAGGAGGCGACATGAGCGCTGCACGCATCTGGGTCGTCGACGACGATCGTTCGGTCCGCTTCGTCCTGTCGACGGCCTTGCGCCAGGCCGGCTACGACGTGGACGGGTTCGAGAACGCCGGCGATGCGCTCGATGCATTGGAACAACGCGGCGTGCCCGATCTGTTGTTCACCGATGTGCGCATGCCCGGCGACGGCGGCCTGGTGTTGCTGGAGAAGCTCAAGGCGCGCGCGCCGTCGTTGCCGGTGGTGGTAATGAGCGCCTACACCGATGTCGCCAGCACCGCCGGTGCGTTTCGCGGCGGCGCCCAGGAATTCCTGTCCAAGCCCTTCGACCTCGACGATGCGGTGGCCCTGGCCGCGCGCACGTTGGCGGCGAGCGAGCCGCAGGAGCAGGCCAGCGTGGTCGCCGACGGCGCTGCCGACGACAGCCTGATCGGCGACACGCCGGCGATGCTGACCTTGTTCCGCGCGATCGGCCGCCTGGCCCAGGCGCCGTTGTCGGTGCTGATCACCGGCGAGACCGGCACCGGCAAGGAATTGGTCGCGCGCGCGCTGCACCGCGAGTCGCCGCGTGCGGCGCGGCCGTTCGTCGCGCTCAACACCGCGGCGATCCCGGCCGAGTTGCTCGAAAGCGAGTTGTTCGGCCACGAGGCCGGCGCTTTCACCGGTGCGCAGCGCCGCCATGTCGGACGCTTCGAGCAGGCCCATGGCGGCAGTCTGTTTCTCGACGAAATCGGCGATATGCCCTTGCCCTTGCAGACGCGCTTGCTGCGCGTGCTGGCCGAGGGCGAATTCTTCCGTGTCGGCGGGCGCGAGCTGATCCGCGTCGACGTGCGGGTGATCGCCGCGACGCATCAGGACTTGGAGACCTTGGTCGCACAGGGGCGCTTCCGTGCAGACCTGTTGCACCGCCTCGACGTGGTGCGGCTGCGCTTGCCGCCCTTGCGCGAGCGTCGCGCCGACGTGCCGCAACTGGCCGAGCGCTTCCTGGCGTCGGCGGCGGTACGTTTCGCCGCGCCGGCCAAGCGGCTGTCCAAGCCGGCGTTGGAGCGCTTGATGGCGCACGACTGGCCCGGCAACGTGCGCGAGCTCGAGAACGTGTGCTGGCGCTTGGCGGCCTTGGCGCCCGGCGAGAGCATCACCCGGCAGGACATGGACGACGTGCTCGGTGTGTCGGCGCAGACGGCCGCCAGCGCTACCGAATGGGAGGCGCAGTTGTCGAGTTGGGCGCGCGCGCAACTCGCCGAAGGCCGCGCCAACCTGCACGCCGATGCGCGCGAGCGTTTCGACCGCGCCTTGCTGGAAGCCGCGCTCGAACACACCGGCGGGCGGCGCACCGAAGCGGCGACGCGGCTCGGCCTGGGGCGCAATACCTTGACGCGCAAACTGGGGCCCGGGCGTCGCGGCGGTTAGGGACCGGGTTTTCGCTTCCGTTCCAGACGGTGTCGGGCCTGCAAGGCGGCGATGCGTCGCGCTTGCGTGCGCACGAACATGCCGTGGTTGGCGGAATGCGATCGCGGGCCGCGCCCGCGCGATATTCATGCCCATAATCGCTCATGCCCCTGGCGATGCCGGCGGTGCGGCGGCGCGTTTCACTCGCGCTGAACCTGCGCCGGGCTAGCGTCGAATCACCTTCTACCGTGCGCCGTCGCCGGCGCCGACGACAGGAGTCCCGCATGAACCCGATCCTTCGCAGCGTATCCATCGCCACCGCCGTGCTCGCGCTCGTCGCCTGCGGCGGACAGACGACGCGGCCGACGCCGCCCAAGCCCGTGGGCCCCAAGCCGGTGTCCACGGCGCAGGCCGGGCAGGTCATCCTCGCTTCGGCCTCGGGCAGCCTGGTCAGCGGCAAGCTGGCGTTGCGGCCGATGGGCGACGGCGTGCATTTCACCGGCGAGATCGGCGGCCTCATGCCGAACAGCTCGCATGCGATCCACGTCCACGAGAAAGGCGACTGCAGCGCGGCCGATGCCAGCAGCGCCGGCGGCCACTTCAATCCGGTCGGCCAGCCGCACGGGCAGGTCGATCACGGCCCCCACCATGCCGGCGACATGAACAACATCGTCGCCGATGCCGAAGGCGTGGCCAAGGTCGACGTGCATGCCAGCGGCGTGACCCTCGGCGGCGGCGCCATGAACGATGTCGGCGGCCGCGCGGTCATCGTGCACGCCTCGGCCGACGATTACCGCAGCCAGCCGGCCGGCAATGCCGGCGCGCGCCTGGCTTGCGGCGTAATCAAGATCCTGCGCTGACCCCAGCGCCGCGAAGGCGAAGCATGGCGCCCCAGGTGGGCGCCGTCGCTTTATCCTGTGCGCTCTGCCCTTGCGAAGCTCCGTCATGACCCGCCTGCGTATCCGCGATGCCGTTCCGACCGACCGCGACCTGATCGCCGAGTGGATGATCGCGATGGCCTGGGAGACCGAGCACAAGCGCCTCGATCCGGATACCGTGCACGCCGGGGTCGCCAACGGCCTGGCCGACGCGGCCAAGGCGCGTTACTTCATCGCCATGCGCGAAGCCGATGTCGGCGGCCACGAAACCATCGCGGTGCCGGCCGGCACCCTGATGCTGACCCACGAGTGGAGCGACTGGCGCAACGGCGACTGGTGGTGGATCCAGAGCGTCTACGTGGCCCAGGAGCATCGCCGCCAGGGCGTCTACAACGCTTTGCACAGCCACGTCGCCGCGCTCGCCCAGGCGACCCCGGGCGTGGTCGGCCTGCGGCTGTATGTCGAACGCGCGAATGCCAATGCCCAGCAGACCTATGCGGCGATGGGCATGGTCGATGCGGGCTATGACATCTACGAACAGCACACCTGATGCGGTGGTGAGCGTGGGGCCTGTTTGCCTGCGTTCGTGCAGCAAGAGCAAATCCCCCACGTCCGCTGCGCGGCCGTTCGCCCCCTTCGCAAAGGGGGCAACAGCGAAAGCTGCGTCGGTAACGGCAGGTCTGTCCTGGTGGCGGTGTGGTAGTCATCGCCCTCCCCAGCGCCGATGGCGATGCCGTCGAACCGCCCCGCGCTGCTTTGCGCGACCACCGATTCGCTCCCCCCTTTGAAGAAGGGGGGCAGGGGGGATTTGCTCTTCGTGCGGCGGTGAGGCGCTGCATCCGTGCCGCGGTCTTCTCGCGGCCGCACTTGGAGCAAGAGCAGTCCCCCACGTCCGCTGCGCGGCCGTTCGCCCCTTTTCAAAGGGGGCAACAACGGATGCGGCTATCCGTGGTTCAAAGCTGGTTGGCTTCGCTCTCGCCGTCGCAATGCACGAACGTCACCGGCACCGCGTGGGCGCCCAGTACGGCCGAGATCTGCCGCAGCCGCGCTTCGAAATGCTGATAGCGGCGATTGAGCTTGTCGCGGCATTCGTCGGTGTTGCACGGCGCTTCGGGCGCATAGCGCGCATGCCAGGCGGCCGGCGAGAACAGGGCGATGCGCGCCTCGCCTTCGCTGTAGTGGATCAGCGGTTCCGGACGGGCGTCCAGCCATTCCTCGCCGTCGGGCTGGAGTAGGGCGGTTTCGAGCAGCGGCCACAGCGGGCCGAGGCCGGCGTGTTCGTACTGCATGGCCATCATCGCGGCCAGGTCGTGCACGGTCAGGTAGCGGGCGTGCTCGACCTGCAGGCCGAACGCGGCCTGCGCCGCCAGCGCGGTGCCGGCGCCGGCCATGCCGCGCTCGAGCAGGCTGGATTCGAGGATCTCGCCGACGCGGGCGACGACGTCGGCCTCGCCGCTGAGGACGAACGGCACCAGCCGCAGCGGACCGCCAGCGAAGTCGGGCGAGGGCGCCAGGGCGCCGGGCAGGCGTTCGTCGTGGGCGCCGAAGGCGATCACCCGCGCGGCCGAGGCGGCGGCGCGGTCGCGTGGCGCGTTGGCGGCCAGTTGGTCGAGTTCGCGGTGCAAGGGCCAGCCCGGGCGCAGCAGTTCGACCGGGTCGTAGTGCGCGCCGACAGTGATCAGGTCCAGGCCGCCGGCTTCGGCGGCGAACGTAGCCAGGTCGCGCGCGATCTTCTCCGACAGCGCCCCGGCATCCTGGAGCGGCAGGGCATTGCGGTCGACCGCGGCGTCGCCCTTGAGCTCCAGCGCGAGAGCGCCGAGGACGTGCAGGGGCGCGGACGGAGCGCTGGCGGGAGAGCTGGCTGAGGTCATGATTACCGAGGATACGCTGGCGTTTGGTAGAGCGCGTGTGCAGCGCTACACTGGGCGCCATTATGCCCGCTCCGCTGCGGCGGGTCGGTTCGAAACTCCCTGTGAGGTGTACCGATGCGTCAAAACCGTCCCGTCGCCGTGCTCGGTGGCGTGCGTATTCCGTTCTGCCGCCAGAACACCGCCTATGCGGATGTCGGCAACCTCGGCATGTCGGTGCGTACCCTCGGCGCGTTGGTCGAAAAGTTCGGCTTGCACGGGCAGCAGCTCGGCGAAGTGGCGATGGGCGCGGTCATCAAGCACAGCGGCGACTGGAACCTCGGTCGCGAGGCGGCGCTGTCGTCGGGGCTGTCGCCGCTGACGCCCGGCATCACCCTGCAGCGCGCCTGCGGCACCTCGCTGGACTCGATCATCACCGTCGCCAACAAGATCGCCCTGGGACAGATCGACGTCGGCATCGGCGGCGGTTCCGACACCACCTCGGACGTGCCGATCGTCTATGGCAAGAGCCTGCGCCGGCGTCTGCTGGAAGCCGCGCGCGCGCGCAGCACCAAGGAAAAGCTGGCCGCGTTCAAGGGCTTCAGCCTGCGCGAACTCAAGCCCGAGTTCCCCGGCGTGGCCGAGCCGCGCACCGGCAAGAGCATGGGCGAGCACTGCGAGGACATGGCCAAGCAGTGGAACATCTCGCGCGATTCGCAGGACGAGTGGGCGCTGTCCTCGCACCAGAAGCTCGCCGCCGCCTACGAGCGCGGCTTCTTCGAAGACCTGGTGGTGAGCTTCCGCGGCGTGTCGCGCGACAATAACCTGCGCGCCGACAGCAGCCTGGAAAAGCTCGCGACCCTGAAGCCGGCGTTCGACAAGACCTCCGGCCGCGGCACGCTGACCGCAGCGAATTCCACGCCGCTGACCGATGGTGCGGCGGCCTGTCTGCTGGCGTCAGAAGAGTGGGCGCAGGCGCATAACCACGAAGTGCTGTGCTACCTGCGCGACGCGCAGGTCGCCGCGGTCGATTTCGTTCACGGCGAGGGCCTGCTGATGGCCCCGACCGTGGCCGTGCCGGAGATGCTCAAGCGCAACGGCCTGAGCCTGCAGGATTTCGACTTCTACGAGATCCACGAAGCCTTCGCCGCCCAGGTGCTGTGCACCCTGCGCGCCTGGGAGAGCGAGGACTACTGCAAGACCCGCCTCGGCCTGGACGCGCCGTTGGGCCGGATCGACCCGGCCAAGATCAACCCCAACGGTTCCTCGCTGGCGGCGGGTCACCCGTTCGCCGCGACCGGTGCACGCGTGGTCGCCACGGCCGCCAAGGAGCTCAAACAGCGCGGCGGCGGCCGCTGCCTGATTTCGATCTGCACCGCCGGTGGGATGGGCGTGGTGGCGATTCTGGAGCGTTGATGGGGTGGGCTGCTGCCTGCGGCCCCTCGCCCTAATCCTTCCCGACTTTGCATGTCCTTCTGTCGTCGGCAGAGGGGCTGTGATTTTCTTTGCCGCTCTGCCGCTCTGCCGCTCTGCCGCTCTGCCGCTCTGCCGCTCTGCCGCTCTGCCGCTTTTTGCTTTGTCGCTTTGCCGGTCAACCGTAGACCCGAAGGGCGGCCCGCATGGATGCGGGCCGTTTTTCATCGGGACAAGGATGTCCCGTATGAAAAAAGCCCTGCGTCGGCATCGAGCGCGCGGGCCCTTGATTCAAAGAAAAGCATTTTTCTTTGGTTACCTTTGACCGAAGGGAATCCAGACGGACTTTTGTTGCTTATGACAAAAGAAAGTAACCCGCCGCTTTAGTGGCGGAAGCTTTTGGCGTTTGATCTGGATTTTGATTCTGATCTTGCTTCAGTGATACGCAGCAAGACCGAAACAGCGTGGTCGCGGCTTGCGCCGCTCCTACCCTGGGCTCCACTCAGAAACGACTAGATATTGAGACG